>NZ_JBMDKC010000026.1:0-61960 GCF_057809515.1 Bacillus sp. FG16 | reverse complement strand
AATTTGTACATGCTTAAACAAGTGAAAATGTACATGATCATCTTGACATTTACAAATCTCTATAAACCAATCTAAAATCAGCTTTATATATTACATCTTTTGGCTCAGTTTTCTTAAAGGTATACATTAAATTGTATTTTTGTAATGCCCAACCTTGTTGATGCATCTTTCGTAAAAAAGCTTCTTCTTTTTCTAAATTCCATGCCGTAAAAAATTTGAATACCCTTTTTGTTTCCATCTTCCATTCACTCCCCTAATATACTATTCCCATTTTTAACTGAACGCTGTAATCTGTTGTACTCTAGCTCCAACACTTCTCTCCCAAACGGAGTTAATTCATAGCACTTCTTTCTATCTGTAGAGGCAACTTCAACAATTAATTTTTCTTTAAGTAATTTCGTCGTATTCCCGTATAACGTACCAGGACCGAGTTTTACTTCTCCATTTGTCATCTCTTCTACCATTTGCATAATTCCATAACCATGCATTGGCTTTACAAGTGACAATAATATGTAGTATGTCGCCTCAGTTAACGGAATATATTTTTGCGCCTTCACATTCATTATAACTACCTCCGATACATCGCCTCATGATATATCGACTCGCGATACATCGTATACCGATATTGTATAATCATATTCCAAAATATGCAAGAGTAATTTAATAATTAAATATCTATTTTTTTGAATTTAAAAATGATACCAATTTTCTGAATAATTTGTTAAAATATAGAAATATTAGCTCTTTTATACTGAAAGGAATGGTACATATGATAAATAAATTGAAAGAAAACATAGGATCTGTGTTTGTTGGTAAAGAAAATGTTATTGATCTACTGCTTGTTTCACTGCTTGCTGATGGACATGTACTGCTTGAGGATGTGCCTGGTACGGGGAAAACGTTACTTGCGAAAACACTTTCTAAAAGTATTGGTGGTAATTTTTCTCGCGTCCAATTTACACCGGATGTACTTCCGAGCGATGTAACAGGTATTGAATATTTCAATCTGAAAACGAGTGAATTCGAGTTAAGACTTGGACCAGTTATGACTAATATTTTGCTTGCGGATGAAATTAACCGTGCTATGCCTAGAACACAGTCTAGTTTGTTAGAAGCGATGGAGGAACGACAAGTAACGCTTGAAAAGCAATCTACTCCTCTTCCGAAACTGTTCTTTGTCATTGCGACGCAAAATCCAATTGAATCACAAGGAACTTTTCCACTACCAGATGCACAGCTTGATCGTTTTTTAATGACAATTTCAATTGGTTATCCATCTCCAGAAGATGAACTACAAATGATGCGACGTTTTCGTAGCGATGTACCACTAGAAAGTGTCACATCTGTTATTTCTTTAGATGATATTTTAGAAGCACAGAAACGAGTAAAAGAAATTTTCGTATCAGAACCGTTAGAACATTACATTATTAAACTTGCTCACGCTACAAGAAATCATGATTACATAGCTAATGGTGTAAGCCCGCGTGCCACATTAGCTTTAGTACGCGCAGTTCAAGCACTAGCCTTTTTACGCGACAGAGAATATTGCACGCCAGAAGATATACAATTTTTAGTTCCTTCTGTTTGGAATCACCGTATCGTCTTATCAATGGAAGGTGCATTACGTACGACAAAAAATGAAATTATGCAAAGGATTTTAAAAGAGGTTGACGTACCAGTGGAGATTGAACAAACATGAATGGACAGCGCGTTGTAACTGTACCTTTATTTTTCCAACTCCATATTATTCAACTAACTGTCCCAGGCGCTATACTATTTACATTTTTCATGCCACAACGAATCGTTATGTTTCTCTTTTTCTTCTATTATTTATTTGCGATTTTCATTTATAAATATGTCGCTTACATAGAAAAAAAATTTGAAGTCGTAAATGAGAAACAAACTACTCGGCTTTTTCCTAATGAATCTGGGCAGTTTTTTATTCATTTAAAAAATGGCGCAAATATACCGCTCGTTAACGGTGTTTGTTATTTTCATTTGAATTCTTCCCTTATACCACAAAAGGATCAAGGAATTGAACAAATATCAAAAACACTATTCTCTTTTCCATTTTCACAACCCGCACATTCGGCGCAAAAATGGGATTTAACATTAACCGCAACGAAGCGTGGTGTGTTTCAAATTGAACAGTTCGAATGTGTCTTAAAAGATCCTTTTCATCTTTTAACTGTACATTTGCCCATTTTTGATAAATTACGAACTGAAATTATTGTGTATCCTTCTCCTAAAGAAGTAGCAGGTTTGCAAGAACTTCAGCAACTTCTAACTGGTTCTTATCGAACTAATTTTTCTTTTTACAATGATGAAACATCTATTATCGGTGTAAAGCGATATGAGCGTGAGTCTTTCCGCTCTATTCATTGGAAGGCATCTGCTAAAATGCAAGAATTACAAGCGAAGCAATTTGAAACTGTAAAAAATTATAGTTGGACGATTTGTCTTTCTTTAGCTGCCGATCGTGGATTTGGTTGGAAAGATAATGTTGAAGATTTAATTTCATTCGCAACATACATTTGCCAATATGCAACGAAGCATCACATACCGTTTGAATTATTTATTAGTGTATTAGCAGAAGGTGGTGCATTACATTTATCGTTACATGAAGGGCAAACACAATATGCAAAAGCTTTAGAAGAATTAGCACGTATTTCAGATGATAGTACGTTACTTCCGAAACAAGGATTTCTTCATTATGTAACGAGAAAAAGAGAACGATCGTCTACAATGATATACATTGGTTTACAGAGAAATGAACTCCCTCTTCTCTCTCAGCCTACGTTTCTCATTAATAACGAAGGGATGGTGGAAAAGCTTGAAAACTTGGCTTTATCACGTTAATGACTTTATTCTGCTGCTCCTCCTTTCGTTATTAACGGAAAGAGGTGAACTCATCGGTATTGCTATATTTTTAGCAACAGGCTATATAGGAGTATTTCTTATCCATAAACTAATGAAGAAAAAAACAACAGGTTTTGTCATACTGTTACTTACTCAAATAATCGGTTGTTCTCTCTTTCTCTCTTTCTCTCTATTTGGCACAATTATGTTACCGCTTTTCTTCTTTATCGTACATGTAGTCGGACCAGGATATCCAGTTCAAAAATCGTTAGGCGGTATTGTTTGGTTTAGTATTTCAGCCATATTTTTTGCGCCCTTTCCACCTTTGTGGAAGCTGTTACTATTAGTTATACACATTATGATTACATTTTGGTTAACTGGGGCAAATCGGAATCAACAGTTATTACGTTTCGCTTCTCTTATTACGATTGGAATAATTAGTGCTTTTCTTATTCCTATTTTCCCATACATCCGGCTTCTTTTTTCTTATGTCGTACAAGTAGTTGCTTTAGGATTTGGATACGCCATTAATCCGTTATTTTCGGCAGCTGAATCAAAAGAAACAGACGATTTTTGGGCGAATAAAGGGAATTTAAAGGACCCTCAAATTAAAGATGAATTTGGACAGCGTGATTTTGATCCAACTCTCATAAATAGCATTACTATAGTAGTTTGTACAGTCATTGCTATTTACGTCGTTTGGAAAATAATAAAAAGACGTAAATATTTAAGTTTACCAAATATTCCTGCCTTCGAATCTACTATTATCACTGATAAAGAAGGAATGAGCCAAAAACGTTTGAAACGAAACAAACCGCCACATAACGAAATTCGAAAAGAGATTTTTAAGCTTGAAAGTAAGTTAACTCCCCCTTTAAATAGAAATCGAGGAGAAACTATTGAAGCATGGTTACATAGAATAAATCGTGAAGAAGATGTAAATATTGAGAGTCATATTATTGTAAATGCTTATAATACAGTGCGTTATTCAAATGAGGAAAACACTGTACTTTTGCATGAATTTAAGGAAGAGATTCATAAGCTTTACGTGTATCAAAAGAGTTTGAAGAAAAGAAAGAAATAACATAACAAAAAGACTCCTATTTTCATAGGAGTCTTTTTATACTTCTACATTAATTTTTAAATTGAAGCGTTTTTCCCTGCTTCAATTTCTAATGACTCTTCATGCCACCAAAGTGTTTCTTCAGGATCTTCTTTAGCAATTAGGTGTGCTTCTTTTTTCGATTCTACTGTAGGATATGAACCTTTTAGCGCACGTCCTGAAGTTGTAACGAATAATACACTAAATACGACTAATCCAATAATACTTACACCTGCTAAATAAAATGCCGGTGCAAGCGGGTTACCGGTTGCATGAACTAAGTATGAACATACGAGCGGTGTTGTACCACCGAATATCGATACAGAAATATTAAATGAGATCGAAAGTGCTCGATAACGTACATCGGTGAAAAATAGTGATGGTAATAATGAAGGTAGCGTTCCTTCATATACACTTAGGAAGAATCCTAAAATGAAAATACCTGCAAATATAGCTGCAATATGTCCGTTACCTATTAGTAAAAATGCCGGAATTGCAAATACAGTTAAACCAAGTAAACCAATTTGCACGACGCGTTTATTACCAATTTTATCACTTAATTTACCGAAATAAAGTGCTAGCGGAATCATAAGTGCCATCGTAATTGAAATAATTAATAAGCCAGTTGTTTCTTTGACTTTAAGTACTTGAGTTAGATAAGAAGGAATATACGAAAGAATCATATAATTCGTAATATTAAAGAAGGCGACAATTACTGTGCTTAATAAGAAGTCTTTTTTGTGATATTTTAATATATCCATAAATGAAAATTGTTCGTTGTCTTCAGATTCCTCTTGTGCTTTTTCCATCTCTTCAAAGATGGGAGATTCATCTAAATGACGGCGTAAATATAAACCGACCAAACCAATTGGTGCAGCTATTAAGAAAGGAATACGCCAGCCCCAGCTGAGCATTTGTTCATCTGTTAACAATAACGTCAAAATGGTAACAATTACCGATGCAGCAATGTAACCTGAGAGTGTTCCAATTTCAAGACCACTACCGAGTATACCACGCTTTTTATCTGGAGAAGATTCTGCGATATAAACCATTGCTCCTGAATATTCGCCGCCTGTAGAGAAGCCTTGAATCATTCGGGCAACTAAAAGAAGTATTGGTGCCCATACACCAATTTGTTCATAGGTTGGTAGTAATGCGATGAATAATGTAGAAAGTGCCATTAAAATAATAGTAGTACTTAACACGATTTTTCGGCCGTACTTATCTCCTATTCTACCAAAGAATACACCTCCGATTGGTCGAACGAGAAAGGCCACTGCAAAAGTAGCAAATGTAAGTACAAGTTGCAACCCACTATTATCAACACCTGAGAAGAATAATTGACTTAAAATTACCGCTAAATACGCGTATAATCCGAAGTCAAACCACTCCATTGCATTCCCTATGCCAGTAGCAATTACTGCTTTCCTGGCTTGTTTAGGATTGACAATATTAACGTCTTGAGGTTCAAAATTTAAATCATTATTTTGTTGCATATAATAAAACAGCTCCTTTTTAATTTAACTTCTTTAAGCACACCTTCTCTTATTGAATAAAATTAATTCGAAGCACTTAAGGAAAATTAACGTCTCCTTATCTGTTATTATTGTTTCACATAATTAAATATTTGTCCAATGAGATGCTCCATAGGTTAAGTAATTTATTAAAATTAAAAAGCTGAAGAAGGCGCTATATGAGTACCTTTTTCAGCTTTTTAATTTAATTTGTAAATTTATTTTTTTCACCCTTATTTTCTTCCTATTTGAATAGAAATCAAGGTACTTTTTCATTAAAGTTTTTAAACACTTGTAGCTGCTAAACTATGCATACAAGAGATAAACTCCTTAACAAATGCATCAATTTCTTCTTTTGTAATTATATATGGAGGAAGTAAACGAATAATGTTCCCTTGTGTAACATCAACTAATATCCCCTTATCCATTAGCTCTACCTGTAATTTCTTCACATTTTCATTCGTATCATTCAAACTAATTCCAAACATCATGCCAGCATGACGTACTTCCCCAATATAATAAGAATTTTCTTTCTGAATTTCTTGCAATTTATCATTCAAATAAAGTGACGTTTCATACGCTTCTTGCATTAAACCATCGTCAATCAATGTGTTTAATACCGTTAACCCTAAAGCCGTTCCCATTGATGAATGAGCAAATGTTGTGCCGTGATCTCCTGGTGCGAATACATCACATAACTTTTCACCTACAATAATTCCGCCAAGCGGTATCCCGCCTCCTGCACCTTTACCAATTTGAATAATATCCGGTGTAATTTTGAAATTTTGATAAGCAAATAGTTTACCAGTTCTCCCCATACCACTTTGTATTTCATCGACGATCAGTAGTACATTATATTTCTCACATAAGTTTTGAACACCATGTAAATATTCACTTGATAAAGGGTATATCCCCCCGCTTCCTAATACAGGCTCTAGCATAATCGCAATTGGATTTTCTCTAACAATTGTTTCTTCTAATTGCTCTATATTCTCGCGCTCTACTTCATATACTGGAATCGATGTTTTAGGGAAATTTTGATATACACTTTCCTGTCTCGTAAAATGAAGTGCTCCTAACGTACGCCCGTGGAAACTATTCTTCAGTACTACAATTCCTTCACGTTCTTCACCCGTATTAGCTCTATATTTATCAATTAATTTCAACGTTGTTTCTGTCGCTTCCGTACCAGAGTTTGTAAAAAAGACTTTTCCGTTTTTTAAAGAGCAATCAACTAATTTCTTTGCATATTCAATTGCAACTGGATTTAAAAAATGAAACGGTAGATGCAGCGATTTCGTAACTTGTTCCATTGTCGTTTGCACAATTTTCGGGTGATTGTACCCTAATACGTTCACTCCAACACCAGAAAATAAGTCTACATACTCTTTACCATCCACATCATACAGCTTGCATCCTTCTCCTCTTTCTATCGCAACCTTCGTACGACAATACGTAGACATCATATATTCTTTATCTAATTGAAACCAATCCGACATTTTAAATTCCTCCTAGTTATTTTCCCTTTTTTAACGTTCATTCTCTATATAATCGTTTATAAATTAAGTTTTAAGATTGAAATTTTAATAGTTGTTTTTTTCCACTTTTTTAGTAAAACGTGTGCTTTCTCTTCCCGATATTCATTTTTCCATAATTTCTTCTATTTCAACAGGTCCACTACATATGTGTTTTTTTCATCTAGCGGTATGTTACTGCTTTGAACTTTGCATGTCGTACATAATTAGGGCTATAGAATCATATTTAGTAACAATGGACAAAAAAGATTTGGAGGCTATATCGATGGATGAAAACTATGATAAACAAGGGCAACCTATACTAGGGAAAGACTTTAATGAAAATGACGAACGTAATGAACAAGCTAAACTTCACTCTCAAACAGTTGGTTCACGTGGACCCGTACTAGAGCAAGATAGTGTACTGCATGAGTCATTACAACAATTTATTCATGAAAAAATTTTAGAAAGACCCGTTCATGTAAAAGGATTTGGTGCGTTCGGTTATTTTCAAACGATATATTCGATGTCTGAACATACTAAATTAAGTTTTTTACAAAATTCTAATGAGAAAGTTCCTGTTATGGTGCGATTTTCGTTAGCTGTTAGTACGAAAGGAACACCGGATACTTCTAGAAATGTACGCGGTTTTTCCACAAAATTTTATACAAAAGAAGGAATTTTTGACCTTTTATGTAATCACATTCCTGTTTTTTCTGTTCGTGACCCAATGCGTTTCCCTGAAACGATTCAAGCATTATTGCCTTCACCTAAAAATAACTTAATAGACCCTAATAGATTTTGGAATTTTGTCGCTAAAGCACCTGAATCTATTCATTTTGTTGTCCGTTTATACTCTAATAATGGTACGGCCAAAAGTCTTCGCCACATTCCAGGACATAGTGTTAATACATATGTATGGAGAAATGCGGAAGGTAATCGAAAGTATGTAAAGTATCATTGGTACCCATTTGAAGGTGTACAGTACATTACTAATAAAGAAGCAATTAAACTAGCTGCTGAAAATCCTGATTATAGCGGGAAAGATTTATATGATGCTATTGAAAATGGTAAACCAGTGGAGTATGGTTTATACGTCCAGCTCATGGATCCGAAAGATGAAGTGCATCTTTCTTATGATCCTTTAGATGACACAAAAGTATGGGATGAACAGACGTATCCTCTCATACCAGTCGGGAAAATGGTATTAAATAAAAATCCTGAAAATTTTATGGAACAAGTAGAAAAGGTCGCATTCTCTCCTTCTAATTTACTGGATGGTGCAGAACTATCAGATGATAAAATGCTGCAAGGGCGCGCTAACATTTACAGTGATTCACAAAGAAGAAGAATTGGTCCAGAATTTCGCAAATTAACGATTAACCAGCAGCAAGATTGGACACCTGCTAATCAAATTACAACCGGTGAAGGAAGGTACGTTGAAGGTAAACTTGAAAGAACTTCTATAATGAAACAGGATGACTTTACGCAGGCTGGTGAATTTTATACGAAGTTACAGCCAATAGAAAAAGAACATCTCGCTGAAAACTTAGCTAGTGATTTGAAAGTTATATCCGATGATATTAGGGAGATCGTTTTGGGGTATTTCAATCAAGTATCAACTGATTTGAAAACAAGCATTGAGACAAAAATGAAAGAGCATTAAGAAGATTAAAACATGCTTTACGAATGAGAATTCAAATCTATATTAATTATTTTCTTGTCAAAATCCAATGAGGTTATTTAATTTGAAAATATAAAGCCAACATATCCCTGTTCTATAATTAGAACAGGGATATGTTGGCTTAGTTTAATGTTTAACATTACATACTTTATTTCGCTAAAAAATGCGATAAGTAGCCTTTCAAAACAAACTATAGTAAACTATTTTACTTGTACCGTATAATTCCCTGTTCCACCACCATACTTATATACACTTAAGTAATATTTCCCTGGCTTTGCATTATAATTTCCAAGCAATTTGTTTCCATCACGTTTTGTTGCATAAGCTACATAATTATTTAAATCTGATTCAGAATATAATACCCAGTTCAGTCCAAGATTTTGTTCGTTCGTAACAGAAATTTGTAAATCTTTTTGATCCTTTACATCAATAACAAATTTATCCCCCTGATCTTGATCGCTCAAGGTTCCTCTTAACAAAATATTCAAAGATAGTGGGTTTGCTGTTTCAAATGAATTATTTGGTTCTTTTTCTACAGCCGTACCTTCTTCCGTATTCACTCCGCTAAACACAACATCATATTCAAATTGCCCAGCATTATTTACACGGTAATTTACAAAATAAGCAGTCAATGTTTTATATCCAGTCCACTCTTTTCCTGAAAGACGTTTCAACATATCATTTGTTGCTTCATTCATCACTTTCCAGTCCTCAACTTCTCCTTTAGCCGCACTTCCTGTATATGTCCCCTGTAGTGTAAATGTATTAAAGAATTGTGATTTATTCTTTGTTACTTTCACATCTTTTAATTTCGCTTCATTCGTAATATCTGAAGTAATGTCCGAAAGCGATTTTGGATCATGCTGAGTTAAATACTCACCTGATACTTGTGGAATTGTATACTTATCGCGATTATCAATAAGCATTTGCATATAAGATTGATATTCTTCATTTAACTTATTATCTTTGCTTAATGTAGCACGGTATGCATCGTAACTTGAAACATCATTTGCGCGAATCAAATCATGCACTTTATCGAACATTTCAGGGCGCTTATTATACATATATGATTGCAGCGCAAACGAATAATTATAAAAATCCCACGTTCCATATTTCGCATTTAATGTTTGTGATGCTGTATAACGTTTTGCAGGATCATTAGATAACCCACCAATTATACTTTTTCGCGGTACTACACTATCTAATCGCGTTGCACCTGCAAAGAACTCTGCGTTTCCTTCTTCAAACCATGTTAAACGTTCATTTTGATACATTTCTCCTTGTCCCCATAATCCCTGAACTTCGTACCTTCCCTGTAAGTAGTGCGTAAATTCATGGCGGAATAATTCTTCCAAACTATAAATACTTTGCTCTGGTGTACGTTCATATGTAAAGAAAGTCCCTGTCCCTTCAATATAAATCCCACCATTATTCGTTTCATATCCGTACAGTTGACGATTAAATTGATACTCATCTGGGCTATTATAAATAACCATCGTTAACACATCATCAGCATGTCCACTTTCAAGTGGTTTATCGCTACCAACTGTACGATAAAATTGAGAACGCACTTCTTTTGCCGCCCAGTATAGACGTTTAATTTTCTCTTCGCTAACTTTATCCCCAGCTTTAAAGACAATTGCTCCATCATCAAACGTATACGTTTTCGATAAATATTTCTTTTTACCCTCTTCTCGAATTTGATCTAAATTTACAGTTTTTCCGTTTGCATCTATTCCTCCATAATTTGTAGTAATTTGTTCTGCCGCAACAAAGTATTGCTCTCCTAAATATGGATAAATTCGCATTGCATCTGTAACAACTTGTTGTCCTTTTGTCGGCGTGCTATGAAGCTTGCCCAATCGGCCAGCATAGTAAATTCCATTATTAATTAACCATCCGTTTTTATTTGTTACTGTACCAAGTAGTGCAAAACGATTTACTTCATTAATAAAGTTATCAATATTTCGAAACCACATCGTATCTTTAGGCTCTTTTCCAGTCGTGTACATATCCGTCTGAATATCAAAGTCAATTCCCTTCATCAACTCATATATAGCGTCTCCTTTTGTTCGGTCTTCAATGAAAGTTGCAAGATTATCGTTATATTGTTTAAAAATTTCACCTGCATATAAAACCGTTTCAACATCTGCTGATGCATTTCCAATTAATTTTCCATATGATGCAATTACTTTATTTTGTTCTGATGTACCAAGTTTGAAATTTGGATTTTTTGCAATTGTTTTTAAAGCTGGTAAACATTTATCATGGTAGCTACGCTCATTTAGTTTGCTTAATTCATCATGGTAAAAACCTAAATAAAATGCTGCACGTAGAGCTTCTACTAATGTTTCAATCCCTTTTGAATCATCTTTCGTATAAGCTTGTCCTTGTTCTGCTAGTTTATTAATAATTGCTTGCATTCGACTATCATCTTGATAGAATTTAAGACTATCACTATTAAACTGAAATAATTCTGGAATTTGATACCATTTAATTGTCACAAGAAGATCAGTTAATTGTTTATTATTTAATTGATTTAACTCAGCCATTGAATACTTTTTTTCTTCAGCTAACGGTTTAATATTATCGTTTGGTGCTAGTGGACGCTGCGATAAATCCGCTAATTTTAACCGTTTTGTAAAAGATGCATTTTCTTGTACTTTTGAAGGGTGCGCCAATTCATCAACAGATTTCTGTATTCCTACCGGCTCCATTTGTAATACGTTCTTCAGATTTTTCTCTTTTGTCTCTGCTTGAATTTGCAAACCATTACATGTTATTGTCACTAGTCCAACACCAAGAATCCACTTAGAAATTTTCGAATATTTAACCATACCATTGCCCCCTAATAATTTAAAAGAAAATTCAGAATTTTTAAAACGAAAACCTACTTATTTGTATGTATTTACAGTTCCGCTATAAATACAACTATGATTAATAATGCAATAGTAGCTTGTTTTATACTATTACGAGTACAGATTCCTTACATACAATCTCCCTTCCTTACATTTAATACAAGCAAAAACTGTGCCAATCATATTTCTTATGCATGGCCAATATTCTTTTATAAATACTGTAGAATAAAATATACATAGGTGGTTCGGCAATGTATAAATCATTTGACACAAAATCTAATGTTTATGAAGAACAAATTCATTGAATGTTATAAGTTCATTAGCCAGTACATAATTTCCAACTAAAAACATCCCCAATTTTTAAATCTCTCAAAAAAAGGTAAACAAACATATTCCATAAAGCTAATATGTTCGTTTACCTTTTTCTATTTCAAATCAACAGCAAAATATCGTTGAATAAAAACAGCATGAATAAGTATTTTGTTATTCATTTCTCTTTTTCATATAATCTTTTTCACATTGCAAAGGCTTGAATTTCACTTTTTTCCCTTTCTTCTTTTTCGTTTTTATAACGAGCCATTCCCCTTTTTCAACGTCTAGTTTTAGGCGTTTCATTACATTGATATTATCTTTTTCTTTATAAAGTAAAAATGCTTCTTGCGCCCTCACAAATAAGCTGGGCTGTTCGCTAAATCCACCACTATCATAAATTTTAGTTAGCGAATTATAATAAGAATCATTTTCCTTTCCACCATACATCAAATGGGCAGCCTCCAGATCTCTTTTACTTACTTCCCAAAAACTATGTTCATCAATATTTAAATTAAATGTGGATTTAATGTCCTGTATTATATTCTTCACATACTTTTCATCTCGAACTTTTCTTTCTTCGAGACAATCCGAAGATAACCTTGGTGCATCTGATTGGGAATGTACAACGTGTTGTATCGATACACACAGAATAAATATGCTTAAAATGTAAAATATTTTTTTCATATTTACATATCACCTCAAATGATTTAGATACTATATCATTTGAGGCTTACAATATTCTTATACTAATAATGTAAAAGGCCCTATAATTTAGACTATTATAGGGCCTTTCCTTTTAATATTGCTTTATTAAATTCACCGGCGAAGCCAGTACCTTACTACTTTTCACATCATATAATCCTATAGGTGTTACTCGTATAAAAGGCAAGTGCGTCGCAGAAAAGAATAAAATTGTAAATGCTGGATCATCATACGCGTAGCCACGCTCTTGTAGTAATTTCACCATCTGTTTCTCTTCCTGTATTAATTCACTCATTTTTAAATTAGACATAATCCCGAGCAATGGTAATGCTATTTCGTGTAACACTTCATTGTTTTCTGCTACGACCATTCCACCACCGAGCTCTTTTACTCTACGAAAAGCTGTAAGCATATCTTCTTTACTTTTTCCAATGAGAATCATATCACCTGTGCCGGAATAAGAACTAGCAAGACCACCTAATTCTTTCGCAAAACCTTTTACAACTGTATTTACTCGCCAAGTACCATCACGAGCAATCATCATGAGGAAGCATTCATCATGATCTGTGGATAATTCATCACAGTCTATATTGATTTCACTAGTATATGGTTTTGTAATAACGTTATTTAATAAGTGTATCCCCGTTTTATTAGAGAAAATCATATCCTCTTTTTCTATTGACCAATCTAATGATAATGGAGTTACTTTATATTTACTCCAGTCTATATGTAATGCTTCATGCGTATTTACACCGTCACGCTTCACCCATTTCCCCTTTGCAAGGACACTAATTGGTACTGGGTTTTCTTTACTTTCTAAAATATTGATATTAGCAATTCTACCTGTCGCAATCGAACCATGTACATGTTCCATATTATAATAGCGAGCAATATTATAACTTGCCATATGGTATGCATCTATTACTGGCACTCCTTGTTTTATCGCGGTAGAAATCATTACGTTTGTCATTCCATTTTCATAAAACGAAGGATGTGAGCCGTCTGTAGTAAGTATAAATCTATCAAACTGTTTCACGCCTAATTCCAACAATTCTTTTAATAAAACTTCTAAATCCGGTCTAATGGAAGAATTTCTAAGAGAAACGGTGTAACCTTGCATAAGACGAGTGAAAGCTTCCTGCCCTGTCATCGCTTCATGATCACAATCTGTACCTAACAGTTTTAACTTCGCTAAAGTCGTTTCAGATGCACCTGGAAAATGGCCTTCTACTTTCTTCTGCAATCGCTTCGTTTCCTGCACCCAAGTTAACATTTCATCATCACCATGTAATAATTTTGGCCATGCTGTTAACTCCCCACCTTGAAGAACAGCTTCTTGTTTCAGCCATTCTATTATTTCTTTACTATTAAACAAAGATTCCCCGTTTTGCAATTCAGTCTGTCCATCAAAACGGCACCACCAATACATAGTAGCTGGAATCTTTTTAAATTCCTCTAATAAACGAAATGATTCTTCACGTTTTAATGTGAAAAATAGAGTTAAATTATCACTAATAAAAGTCGTTGTCCCAAATTGCATCGCATGATTTGCTAGCGTCTCTGGGTTATACAACTGATATGGATGTGCATGCGGTTCTATGTAACTGGGAACGACATACTTTCCATCACAATCAATGACTTCACATTTATATAGTTGCTCTGGCAACTTTTCTCCTACATATATAATACGGTCATCATAAATCCAAATATTTGCTTGCATCCATTCACGTATATAGGAATTTAAGTATGTTGCATTCTTTAATAATTTGTGTGGACTTCTTGTACCGTCTATTATTTCAACATGTTCTCGTAATTGCTTGTTACTCCATCTAAACTGATTTTGTCCCAATGTATTTCACTCCAAATCAATTTACTTTTTTATTAAAACAAAATAATTAACAAACTAAAGTATTATCCATTCATAACTCCCCTGTATAGCCCCTATACTTCTCATTATATGGAATACTCTCAAAAATAACAATTTTCAAAACAAACAACACCTCTTTGTCCCACAACAAAAAAGATGTCATGCAACTGACATCCTTTTTAAACTAAACTATAAGATTGAATTGCACTTTGAAATACACTTGTATCATATTTATGTTCTACATATACTTAATACCATATTATGAATGTTAATACTGTCCTTATTTGTGAAATTTAAAAAGCATCTCTTTTATTTACAGCTATTGCAGAAACCTATTCGCTTTTTCTTCATCTATTTATTAAATTCAACTTGCATCATTTTATCAAACTGTGTAAGAATATCAACCGGACCTAAAGAATTAACATTGACAGCAAATGTATGCTTGCCTCCAATTACTCCACCAGCAAAAGTCATAAACCCAGGAATTGATCCTCCGTGCCCCCATACTGAGACACCATTTGGAAGTTTAGTCTCATAGATTCCAAGACCATATCCATCCCCAACCCCTTTTCCTTCTACAGGAACTGTAGTAAGCATTTCTTTTAGCTCGCGTTCCTTCAGTAACTTACCACCGAGTAAAGATGAAAAGAATTTGTTTAAATCATCCGCATTAGAAATCATATCTCCAGCTGCATTAGCTAAACTCGGATTATAATACGTAATGTCTTTCAACTCGCCTGTTTCTTCCATTTTCACATATCCACGAGCATGATTCTTTCCTGGGATGACGGGTGAATTTCCTGGTAAAAACGTATTTGGCAAGTCCAGAGGTTCAATAATTCGCTTTTCAATTTCTTCCGCATAACTATTACCAGTTATTTTTTCAATAAGCATTCCCAATATTACATATCCTGTGTTTGAATACAACCAGTCTTTGCCGGGCGAGAAATCTGGAGGCAGAGAAAGGCCTATTTTCACTATTTCTTCTGCTGTATACGTTTTTTTCGAATTCATTACGTCAGCGTCTTTTGACTTTAAATATTCAGCGATACCACTCGTATGATTCAAAAGTTGTCGTATCGTAATTTGATTTCCATCATACCCATTTCCTTGCACGAGACCCGGCAGCCACTTTTCAATTGGATCGTCAAGTTGTACGCGATTTTCTCCTACTAATTGAAGAACAGTCGTGGCGGTAAAAGTTTTCGTCACACTACCAATCCGAAAGCGAAAATCCGATTTCACCGGTTTCTTTGTACTTAAGTCCGCCACGCCAGCAGTATAACTATTAACTTTCCCTTTATTAGACGTCTTAGCTAATACCCCTGGTGCCCCAATTTGTATTGTTTCCTGCATTACTTGTTTCCATCCATTCCGATTCTTTTGATTAGGTTCTTGTGACGAATTAGAAATATTTTGAGTAGACTCTGCTTTCACAGTAAAACCAGGTGTAGATAGAGTAGTACCCGCTAATAAAACTGCTAAACTTGCCAACTTAATTTGATTACGTGTTTTCATAAGGCTTTCTCTCCTCTATTAATATCGTATTGATTCAAGCTATACTTTCATCCTATACGATAAATCTCTCTTTTTTCTTATTCATTCCTTACAAAATACTTACGTTTAAATTTAAATAGGGTAAACTGAGGTAGAGTTATGCATGCAAATAAAAAGAGAACATGTATTCACTTTTTATGTAAACATGTTCTCATAAACATTTAAAATTCTATATCAGCTTTTCATCCTATTCTTTACACAACTAATCTAAATTCCTTTTTACCAGCCTGCACTAGCATTCATACCATTTCCAATAATAGAAAGTAATAACGGCCATAATACTGGTCCTAATGTAAGAAATACATTTAGAAGTATGAGCATTCTATATCCAACGGTGAAATTGTGATTTTTACGATTAACAAATACTAAACTGATTAATGATATTATAGTCGTTAAAAATAATACTAACATTAGCAACCAATACCACACCATTAAACTAAGACTCCATGGTGTTAATAGCTCATGTATGATGCAAAATGAGATTCCTAATACTGCAAAACTAAAGCTAGTCACCGCTGTTTTTATAAGCCATTTATTTAATTTTTTATCGTATGTATTTTTACAGTATAAATCTATTAAAGTATATAAAGATAAATATGACATTAATACGCCTATCCAAGATAATAACCAATCACCGTCCCCTTGAAATAATAAGAACAACAACCAACACATACCTACTGCTGAAAAAACAAAGGAAATAAGTATGCTTTTTAATACCGATTTCATTACATTTTCACACCCTTAAAAAATCAAAAATTAATTATAATTTATAAAAATTAAGTATAGGTTAACATGTAATGAAGTATAAGTAAATAAAGTTAATTTACAGTTAATTTCATTTTCTTATTTGAAGGCAGTTTTATATTTGAAAATGATTCATGATAATCAAATTTCTATACTAAAAAGTAAAGGTGGATATTTACATATCCACCTTCCCATCTCCCTCTACCCACTTCATTATTTTTTCCACATCTAACTCCGTATACGTCTTTTCACCATAACGAACAGACTCATATAGCGAAGTAATATTTCTCGTTCTACTAATTCTTTTTAACCACTGTTGCATCGTTTCATAGGATCTTCTCTGTTCATGAAATGGTAATGTTCTTTCCCATTCAACTAACGTTTTTCTTATCGTATCTGTCGGTAACGGCTGTTCAAACTGATGCTTCACTTTCTTGTTCTTTTCAGTTCTATCCGTGTTTTCTTTTGTTATCGATTGTTTATCCTGTTGTATTTCTGATTTCGTTACCTTTTTCCTCAATAATTTATAAAAAACATATAGAATAACCACTGCAATAATTACATAAAAAACGACACTAATCCATGAATTTGAAAGAACAGAAAACACATCAGTCCATGAATTTTTTCGTACAAAAAGTGGAATTTTCCTATCTATTTTTGTTCTTGTATCTACAACTCCTGTTTCTTCATCTATAATTCTTTCAGGTTCATCAAACTGTGAGTCTACACTAGTAAAATCATAATTTCTTTCTGATATTGTCTCCGTCTTACTAGAAAAAAGCCCTTTTACTATGTCTTGTACATGCACAACACCTTGTGAAAACGTTATCGCACTAACCGTAAAGAAAAGTAGTATTAATACTCTAACACTCCACAACTTTACTTCCATATGTCTCTCTTTATTAACCATGACATAAACCCCTTCTTATTCTTTAATTACAACCCATTTATTCGTTCTGGTGTATTTCCTTGGGGAAGTACCAAGAATTAAAGGAACTGCATCCAATTCTTTTCGACGAAAGCCTGCTGTGTAAAAATAAGTGGAAGATACAGGAGTATCTTGGTCCGATATTGAGGCAAGTACTTTTAATACATTTTGCAAATGTTTCCGATTATCCCCATTTTTTATATGTAGCAAACCGTTATCTTTTACACTATTGATCCATACTTCAAACGAACAGTTTTGCATAAGAAGTTGTTTGCATATACCTGCTGTTAATTCAATTAGTTCCTCTATATCATTTCGCAAAGAAACACCACTTTTATTTTGCAAGTTGAGATAAATCGCGTATTTATCACATTGTGTTCGCTCATACTTTTTCGCAATTATCATCCCTGCTTTCGCTGTTGCACTCCAGTGGATGGAACGAAAATCTTCATTTTCATAAGACTTTACTCCCATTACTTTCGTTTCATCATATAAGGGTGAAGACATCGCTTTTCGAAATCCTCGTGACCATTCTTGTAATTCAGGAACTTGTATTTTCGGAACTGCTGGTAAGACTAAATAAGAGGGCGTATCAACTTGTTTATATGTTATATGGTTCGTTATAAATCCAAAGAGATCAGTAATAACAATTTCAACTTCTTCCCATTTCGCGATGCCTCTTTTTAACGCTACAGCTTGCAAATCAAATGAAACTGACTCCCTTCCTTTTAAATTAAAATTCATATAATAATTTGAACCTGTACTATGATTTTTGTTTATTTCATCATGATTCCAAGTTAGCTTATTTTCACATTTAAATCGAAATACGATATTAAGAATAGGAAATATCGACTTGTTTGAAATTTTCATTTTGCACATATTCGTTTCACCTATAAAAACATTCGAATTCCCTTGACTGTATTCCCATTCAACACGAGATACTTTACGTATATATACATGCGTAGCACCTATTAAAATTACATATAAAAATACGAGAGATAAAAACAGTAGATTACTTGAAAATACACTTAAAATAACGGCTACAACTGACATAACCCCCATTACGAAAGGCTCCGCTAAAGGTGTATACACAAGCTGTTGATTCATCGTACATTCTCCACTGGCACACTAATCGTATGAAGAATTTCTTTCATAATTTGTTCTTTCGTCGTTTTCATCTCTCCCTCAATTGTTAACGTTAAACGATGAGCACAAACGGATGCAGCGAGCGTCTTAATATCATCTGGCGTACAGTAATCTCTTTCATTTAATATTGCCCGTGCTTGAATCGCTCTCATAAATGCCAACGTTCCCCGGGGGCTTACACCAATTTCAATTAACTCATGGTTACGAGTTGCTTCAATAATTTCAAGAAGATAATCTTGCACATCATTCCCTACTAACACTTCTCTTGCACGCTTTTGCATCATAATAATTTCTTCACTTGAAATAATAGAATGTAACGTTTCTAATGGATCATTCATTTGAAACCGATTCATCATTTCTTTTTCAGCTTCTCTCGTAGGATAACCTTGGCGTATTGTGAGTAAAAACCGGTCTAACTGAGCATCTGGTAACGGAAATGTGCCCGCTGATTCGAGTGGATTTTGCGTTGCTATAACTAAAAAAGGTTCTGGTAATGAATGTGTCTGTTTCGCAATTGTAACAGTACGCTCTTCCATAACCTCAAGTAACGAAGATTGTGTTCTCGGTACAGCTCGATTAATTTCATCCACTAATACGATATTTGCAAAAATGGGTCCTAACCTCGTTTTAAAATCCGATTCCTTCACATCAAAATATTCAAGGCCAATAACATCTCCAGGCAAAGTATCCGCTGTAAATTGTATTCTTTGAAATTTAGCGTCCACACTTTTAGCCAAACTTTTCGCTAATGTTGTTTTTCCCGTCCCAGGTACATCCTCTAATAAAATGTGTCCTCTTGCTATAAGAGCTATAGCTGCCAGTTCAATCGATTCATCTTTTCCTATAATAACCTTCGAAATATTATTAGTAATCTTCTTTAATGTACTCATATAGTATCTACCACCTTTTAATTATCTAAAAATTAAGAATATATTTTTTTCCAAATTATAACATGTAATCTGAAGATGAAATAGAGTGAAAATGAATCTTTTATTTTTTCTTCATTGCACGCAAAAAAGCACCTATTGTCGTATATTGACAATGAGGTGCTTAACTCAATCCAACAGCCTTCTTTCCCTCTAATTTTTAGTAACAATACATCCTTTTTTCTCCCACGCATGCATTGTTTTCAATTAACTAGTAAAATGCATTCTAATATTACATATAATAAAAACCATTTCGATTTGTTCGTTATAGAACTTCCTCTACATCGACACTCTCAATCTTCACTTCATACATATTTGGGATGTTTGCTTCTTTTGGTACCCAAGCATAATAATTTTGATCATTCTCTAACATAAATTGAATTAACTTTGTTTCTGAAACATTCCAGAAATTTTTAAGATTATCAATGTAGTCCTCTAAATCTTCTTTATAGTCCAATTGTAATATATAATCTCTTACCGTCAGGGCAAACACAATTAAACTTCCTAATAGATTTTTTTGCTCATTTTCTTCTTCATACTCTTGTGGTAAGAACCACACTTGACCTATTCCTATTGTTTTTTTGTATTTCTCATAAAAACTACTATCATCCATATTCTCATAATCATGTATTAATTCATTGACTAATGAATGCCATTTTGGCGGAATAATATTTTCCAATGCAGGATTATGTTCAATTCCTTCTACTATATCCTCGATTTCTTCTGTCTCATCTTCATAGTGATATTCACTTAGGTCTATATGCTTGAATTTCATTTCATTTTTATAATGTGCCAAATCATATGGATAATGATTATTATCTTTTAAACTTGTATCATCAAGTCCGAGTATCTTTACTATTGCAGCTGTCTCAAAGCTCCAATACCCTACATATCCAGGTTCTTTATGCGCATTTTTCCATTCATAATCATAATGGCCTTTAAACCATTCTTTCTCCATGTACGTTTGTAATCTTTTAGATGCTTCTTTTTTATCTGTTTGTGCAAGTTCTATAATCTCTCTCGTTTTTGCATATGGATTTTCTTTATAATATCTATTCGTCACTTTTGTGTATCCGATATCACTAGCGCATAAGAGGAAATCAATTACTGCGTCGTTCACATTTTTTTTATCAACTATCTTTTTTAATCTTTCTATATTCTTTTTATCCGTTTCTAACAAAATTCCTAAAGAAATTATCCAAAGCATATATATATAACCCACTTTGCTAGCTCCTGTATGCTCTAAATCATCCATTGCATTATAAAAATATACTTCCATTGTGCTAATGTCTTCTCCTAAAGAATACATTGCTCTAATGTCGTTCATCTCATGTATAAAATTCCTTAAATATCTTCCTTCTATAATACTTATATTATCTTTAGGCTTTCTTTGTATACCATTCTTTTCATCTTCTTCTAAACTTCTAATCTCCTCTCTATTATCTTCAATAAACTTTTTATGGAGTTCTATTCCTTTTTTACATTTTTCTTCTATGCACAATTTATCTCTCATTCTATTTAATTCCTCCTAGCTTCTAAATTATGGCCATTCTCCAATATTGTTTCCTTCTTCATCTAACCTATATGTTTTTACGTTTCCACTACTATCGACTTTTGATAATACTCTTTCAACTTCACTATCTTCCAATGCATTCGCAATCTTTTCTGCTAATACTTCATCTCCATCAACAGCTTTCAATATTCTACTTTTTCCAGTTTCAGAACCGTTCAACCAATCATTTGACATTTGTCGTCCATCTTTAGTTTTCCCCAATTGTGAACTACCAAACTTAGCTTCATCAATAACATATTTAATATTTGAATTTGGATTTGCATTTTCGTATAATCCATCAATTCCTTTTACTATTTTATCATTTATACCTGTTGGTGCACTTTTTCCGACTGGCTTTAAATCAAATCCAGCTTCTTTTAAACTTTGATTATTCAATAAATTGTCACTAGATTTTATTTCACCATAATTCCCTTTTTGCTTATTTGTAGCTGTTTTTGCATCAAAATTGTCTACATTTGTATTTTTGTTACTGCTAGGTTTACCCTTACCACCATCTTTAGACTTCGCAAACTTATAAAAAGCTTCTAATAATTCGCCTTGAGGTATTTTGGTTACAATAGTTCCACCAACACTAGAGAATGCATAGGAAGCATTTCTCTTAAATGATTGTAACATTTCAAGCGTAGGCTTCAATTCTTTTGCTAATTTTACTGCATTAGCAAATGTACTTACTCCACTTGATGCTTTTGCTCCTTTTGTGATATAGCCTACTTTATTTAGTGCCCTATCGCCTAATATTGTGGTAGCTATTTGCGTTAATCTCAGGAGTAATATAATATTTGTTTTAAAATGGTAGAAAAAGAAATCAACACTTATGAATTGTAGTTTCATTTAATAGATAACTATTATTCTGTAATTTTTGTCGCTATATTTGAATATCAATTTACTATTATAAGTTTTGATTTACATGTGAAATCTTCAAAAAGTAAAACCTTTTAGTTTACTAAAAAACCTTGAAAGGCATTTAGCCAGTCAAGGTTTTTAACTTACTTTAAAAAATCTAATATTGAATTTACACTTTCTTCAAAACGACTTGGGTTTCTTTCTTTAATACTAGTTAATTGAGAAACAACATATTTCTGAATATCATTGTTTAATGTAGGGATGATTTTTTTATAAATATTCCTCGATGGTTCATGATTCAATATTCTTTTGTGAAGTATCTTTAACCATTCCTTAGCATGAGGAATCATCTTAGGAATAGAATTAGCTAACACTTTCAGTGAAACTTCAGAACTAACAATCTTGTCATACGACTCTATAGCATGAATTAAACCAAACATTACTTCATCATTTTCAGTTAAATCATCAAAGCCTTGACACAATACTTCTATATGGTTAACATCCTCCATTTCTAAAATATTCCCAATAGATTTTTCAAATTTTTCTACTTCATTCTCATCTCTTAATAAACGATTATTCTTTAATTCGGTAAGTTCGACTAAAATGTCCAACTTTCCCCACCTCCTATTGTCTGTCAAAAATATTTGGGTACTTTGTTTTATTTAATTTTATTACTTCTAATAGTCCTGAACGTATCTCAGGAGTGTAAAGTCCTTCTTTTATATAAATATTCCTTGCATCAATTATCTCCCGAGCTAAAGCATCACGTGGTTCACGGTTAAGTTAGGCACCTAATTTCTTTCCAGTCAGTTTGACGGTTTCTTCCCCTTTTTCCTGGATGATGGTGTTCCATATCCATACTTACTCCATCATTTTTATCATGATACCCCTGTTGCCTGAGCCACTTGTTCTGAGTTTATCTAGTCTAGTGAATCAGTAAATCCAGCTATACTCTCCGATTTTTGACTTGGAGAAAACGCATAAACTGCACTTGAATTTTCAAGTATATCTTTTACCGCTTTTGGATTATCCATAGGATTATTCTTATAGGCAAATCTAGTATCAGCCTTACCCTATGTTGTAATCTTAAAATAAAAAGCACTTGTTGCCTTTAATTGACATCAAGTGCTTTAAGTTCATATGTTTTTAAGTAACATAAATTTGTAAGTATTGTAGTAGTTATCATGACACCTTTTGTATGTTATGACAATTACTACGTTAAACCTTACGAGTTTGTACGAGTTCGTTAGTTTTATGCCCATTCCATGTCCTTTATATTCGTCGTACAGTAAAATGTCATCTCGCCTAAGCTCGTACTTCTTTTTCTATTCTATCATTCACAGTACTCCATGATGGTTCAACTATCATAGAGTACCTACTTTCAAACACCTTTTCACTTTCTTATCCCACTTAAAAGACTCTCTTTTTCACTCTTGATCATCATAAGCATCTCCAAGTGATTCAAATTCACTCTTTAGCCAATACCAATATTGTCCATTGTTCTTAATAAGTTTTTCAAGTAAGTCAGTGAATGAAGTTGCGATAATTTGCGTCTCTCCAACTATTCCATGTCGATCAAAGAAACTATCATAACATCTACCTAATCTCTCTTCACTAAGATCTATTGTTAAATATTCATCCTTGCCATCATTGCATATAATATACCAATTTGATGAAATATCTTCTTCACATAACTCTCCTACAATTACGGGATTAGCCAAAATAAACTCCTCTGGGGTAATAATTTGAATAGAATATTCCTCATTTTCAAATAAAGTTAGACCACCACAAAGACTATAAAACTCTTTTAAATCATCTGGTAGCATATGCTTATTCTTATCAATTATCGGTAATTCTGTAGGCTCCTGAACTCGACAATTAGGTAATGATTTTACTTTTTTAATCAACTGATTAATATTTTCCATCTGAACTACTCCCTAAAATTATATTGATTAAAAGCCCTATAATATTCTTGCCTAGCTAAACGTGGTACATTCGCAGCATCAAACATTTTTTCCGTCAATTCTTGTATTTCCTTTGGTGAAACAGATTTCCAATCTACTTTACCTCCAACCTTTTTCCCTGTTTTATCAAAGAGCCATTGCCTATAAACAGCTTTAGTAGCATTGTGTTGCTCTTTAGTTAAAGCTATAGTTGGAGTATTCGCCCCTCTACTAACATAATCGGGGACATTATGTTTAGCCCATACATCCATAACGCCATGATGATTTTCTAGTGGTGAATTGCTTGGCCTATACGGTACTACATCGTATGGTTCTGTAGTCTTACCCGTACCCTTAGTAACCCCCACACTCCCAGACGTTGCTTTCTTCACATCTCCAACCTTTTTTAAATCATGAAGTTTATCAACTATTTTTACACCCTTTCCATATGGGGACATCATTCCAACTGCTAGGAGTTTTTCACCATAGGTAGCTTCTGAGTCAAAGAGTGTGAAAAGATCACCAAAGAGAAAATCGAATCCAAACTTCGCCACACCGATTAAAAAAGGATCGAGTACTGGCCTTCTACCACCGACTGGCTGGCCAAAGATGTTATGCTCCATTTCATAATCATCGGTTTCAACATGGAAATCCTCACCTATATTCCCTTTTATTGTACCATTTTTAATCCCTTCAAGATATTTTTGTGTCGCTTGTATCTCTTCTTTTGTAAATCTATTGTTGATAGATTGATTTTCGCTACTTATTCCTTCCGTTTCGTTATACACATTGTGCTCTAAGTCTACGCTTTTTCCAATACCATTGTCAGATTTCCGTATTTTCTCTTCTATAGTTATTTGAATTTGCTTTGCCCATTCCATATTTAACCTTTCACTATGAAACGTACCACTCACAGGACTAAATCCTTTCCCGCTTTGCACTTCAGAGAGTCCGGCTGTGATGCTAGCTGCTAATTGGAGGGCGGTGCTGTAGTTGTTGCTGGATGAATGATTGAATTCATATAAATGCTCTAGTTTTTCTTCCAGTTTTTTTCTCATTGCTCTTAATACCGTTACAATTGCGTCTACTCCAGGCATCGGTGTAAGTACTTCGATTGCTTCTATACTTGCAATCGATTGATTAATTTCCTGTATTTGTTGTCTTATTTCATGTTCGATCACATCTGTTGAAGCAACTTTTGCTTGGAACTCATTTGGGAATGCTTCGTTTTGGCGAATTAATTCTTCACATAAGCATATGATTCCTTGCGCTAATGGCCGAAATGTTTGGACAAGGTAGGCTTTTGCACTACTGTATGTTTGTCCTTGTAATACTGTATCTATCGCAAATGCATCAATAGATTGAATGGCTTGTTCCATACTTTGAATCGTAGCATTACATATAGCGTTCATACTTTGAGTTTGACTTTGTACTTCTCCCAAATACATGTTTAAACTCATGCATTGACCTCCCTTTGTAGTTGCTGCTGTTCATAGGAAAGGTCGTTTTCTTTCTCACTGAGATGCCGTTTTTCTTTAAGCAACGTCTCTTTTTCGTTCTCTAATTCGAATGTAAGTTTTCTTTCATACTGCCTGATCTCTTGCCGCATATTCGTGAACAGGTGAAATACTTCTTTGTCACCATACCAAGTTTCTAGTATTCGGTTAAATAAACGATTGCTTCTATTTTTCCATTCATGAAAACTAGCCTCATCTCGTTCTTGATTTTGCAACGCAATTCGGTTTTCATTTTGCTCTTCAAATATACTTCGTAATTTTTGATTACATTGACTGATTCTCATTTCAATTTCTTGACTCATCTTTTCTCCCTACCTTTTCCCCTTTACGTAGGCCGTTACATTATTGAAAAGTCTTTTGAAGTCCGGTATCCATTTTCTCAAATTCATTTGCTACGGAATGGATATTATCAATCGTCTGTTGAAAAGCAGCGCAAAATTGTTTCGTGATCTGTAAATTTTGCTGATTTGCTTCTTGTGCTTTGAAGTTCACAGATAGTGTAGTACGCGTTGCCTTATTTATAGAGCGACTAGTAGCATTTTGCATTCTATCTGAAGCATTTCTCATTTTCGTTGCAAGTTGCGTTGCCCTATGCAAATTACTTTGAAATTCTCCCATCTCCCACTCCCCTATACCATTTATTTACAATAAAATTATACCACGGTAGAATATTCTAATAAACCGAATGTTCGAATTTAACACGCAATTCACCACTATTACTGAAGATACGAGCAAATCTTCTATTTCAACATAACTGTATCGAAAATAGATTCTACGAATAAAAAAAAGATGACCTCAGCCATATGCTAAAGTCATCTTTTTCTACCTTATTATTTTACTAACTCTCCATTATAAACTTTTATATTAAGCGGAGCAGTTAAAAATTGTGGTGCTTTACTAACGAAAGATGTAAAGTGTTCACTCGTATTATGACTCGCAACTGCTGCTTCATCTTTCCATACTTCTACCATCGTATATACACTATCTTTTTCTGTATCTTTATAAAGATCATAAGAAATATTTCCACTTTCTTCTCTTGAACCATGAAGTAGTGGCTGAATTTCTTCTAAAAATGCTTGTTGTTTCGCTGGGTCTACTTGAAATATTGCGTGAATAATAATCATGGTGCTTCCCCTCTCATCTTTCACTTATTGAAGTTCTTTTATAAAATTACTTCCACTCAGCAACTTTTTCAATTGGAAGACGTACTGATTGGTAACCACTGTCTGCAGCTTTTCCGATTGAAATTAACATAACTGGTACGTGACGGTCTTTATCTAGTCCGAAAGCTTCTGCGATTTGATCTTTCTCAAAACCACCAATTGGACAAGTGTCATAGCCGTGAGCACGAGCTGCTAACATAAATTGCATTGCTACAAGACCACCGTCAATTAGTACTGTGTCTTTCATTACTTCTGGTGTAACCATAGAGAAGTAAGCTGAAAGTTTTTTCATTTGATCTTCTTTTACTTCTGCTGGCATAAGTCCACGCTCTACTGCTGTACCGTAAATTTCTTCTGCGTTATCAAAGTTGTTTAAATCACCAAATAAAGCAATCATTGCTGAAGACGTTTCTACTTGAGATTGATTGAATTTCGCAAGTGGCGCAAGTGTTGCTTTCGCTTCGTCACTTTCAATCACTACGAATCTCCATGGTTGCATGTTTACTGAAGATGGTGCAAGTGTTGCTTCTGTAAGAATTTCTGTCATTTCTTCTTTGCTAATTTTCACTGAAGGGTCGTACTTACGAATTGAACGACGTCCTGTTAAAATTTCGTTAAAATCATTTGTTTTTACTGAGTTAGTCATAGTTGTATTCTCCCTTTTTTATAATTCTTTTATATTTTCTTGAATGTGATTTAACATATTTAAAAGATTATCGCGTTCTTCCTCACTTAATCCTTTAAATGCAGATGCGGCAAAACGTTCTTTTTCCTCTTGAAACGCCTGAATTTTATTTCGTCCCTCTTCAGTAAGAGAAACTAACGTAATTCTGTTATCATCTGGATTTTTACGTCTTACAATCATTTCATTGGCCTCAAGCTGCTTTAAATGCCTTGTTATCGCAGCATTATCAATATTCACTTCTTGCTGAAGTGCTTTTTGACTAATTTCACCTACTTCAAATAATTGAAGTATAAGCTCTAATCGAGACTGGCTCATACCCGTACACCCTTCAAATTTCGAACTTACTTCTTTATTTAGAAAGTGTAATTTATATAAAATAATCGCTTCTTTTGAGCATGAACTTGTCAAATTAACCCTCCTTTACAATCAAAATAAAAACATTTGATGTATCAATAGTTGATATGTCAATTAATATAATCTATATCGATTTAGAATGCAAGCATTTTGTTTTCATTTTATTTTTTCCAAATTAAGGCGCTTTGTAGCGTTACAAATAATGTTAATTGCACTATAATAGTAATAATTTAAATGACTGGAGAGTGATTGATAATGCGGCAATACACAAATAGAAATGAGGAAATGAAAATGGAAAATGAAATGAGGATATTCACAAATGACAACAATAAATATAGGGATTGTCGCGCACGTAGACGCTGGCAAGACGAGTTTGACTGAGCGTATTCTTTATGAAACGAATGTGATTAAAGAAATTGGCCGAGTTGATAGTGGTAATACACAAACTGACTCAATGGAATTAGAAAGACAACGCGGAATTACGATTAAAGCATCTGTCGTTTCTTTCTTTATTGATGATGTAAAAGTAAATGTCATTGATACACCTGGACACGCTGATTTTATCGCTGAAGTGGAGCGATCATTCCGCGTTCTAGACGGTGCGATTTTAGTTATCTCTGCCGTTGAAGGTGTGCAAGCACAAACAAAAATTTTAATGCGAACATTACAGAAACTAAACATACCGACTATTTTATTCGTTAATAAAATTGATCGTAGTGGAGCAAACACTGAAAAAGTTATGAAACAAATAAAAGAGGTTCTTTCAAATGAAGCATTCCCCTTCTACTCTGTTCTAAACGAAGGAACGAAAGAAGCCCGGATCATTGAATACAAATCATATGACGGTTGTATGGAACTGTTAGCATCATTTAATGAATCATTACTTGAATCATATGTAAATAACGAAATAATACCGGACGCACTATTAAGAGAAAAACTAGAACAGCAAATACAGCAAGCAAATGTGTATCCAATCTTTTTCGGTTCAGCAATGACAGGTATAGGAGTAACTGAAATACTTGAAAAACTTCCGGCCCTAATGCCAGCTCTTACATCGGCACAAGAGGAACCATTATCCGGTGTTGTTTTTAAAATTGAACGTGAACCTTCTGGAGAAAAGGTTGCGTATATAAGAGTTTTTTCAGGTAGCTTACATGTTAGAAAATATGTTGATATACAGCGCGATGAGTCTCTACCACATAAAGAAAAGATTAAAAAAATGTGTATGTTTCATAGCGGAAATGCTGTTCAATCTACTATCGTTCCTAGCGGAGAATTTTGCAAAGTGTGGGGACTGAATGATATAAAAATTGGTGATATTATCGGTGAACGTACGGATTATATAAAAGATATTCACTTTGCCGAACCACAAATGGAAGCAGCGATTGATGCGGTACCTAAAGAGCGAATTCATGATTTATACGCTGCACTTATGGAACTCTGTGAAGAAGATCCACTTATTAAAGTGTGGAAAGATGATGTTCATAATGAACTTTATATTCGCCTTTTCGGTGAAGTACAAAAAGAGGTTATCGAAACAACACTTTATGAGAAATATAACTTACAGGTTACTTTCTCAAATACGCGAGTTGTATGTATTGAAAAGCCAATTGGCATTGGGAATTCCGTTGAAGTCATGGGTGAAAAAGCGAATCCATTTTACGCAACAATTGGTTTTAAAATTGAACGTGGTGAACTTAACTCTGGCATAACGTATAAATTAGGTGTTGAGCTTGGTTCATTGCCTTTAGCATTTCATAAAGCAATTAAAGATACAGTATTTCAAACGTTAAAACAAGGTTTATATGGTTGGGAAGTTACAGATGTTATGGTCACGTTAACACATACTGGTTATGCTAGTCCTGTTACAACAGCGAGTGACTTTAGAAATTTGACACCGATCGTATTAATGGATGCTTTAAAGCAAGCTGAAACATATGTATATGAACCAGTAAATGAGTTTGAATTAACTGTACCGGAGCAGGCAATTAGTACCGCAATGTATAAGCTCGCTGCCGTTCCAGCAACTTTTGCAGAGCCTATATTATATAATGATTCTTACCAATTAACAGGATCATTACCTGTTGCGAAAACAGAGAATTTTAAACGCATGCTTCATTCATTTACAGAAGGAGAAGGCATATTTACAACGAAGCCAGCTGGTTTCACAAAGCTTATGGCTCCCTTCCCTACTCGAAAACGTGTTGATTATAATCCGCTGAATCGTAAGGATTATTTACTTCATGTTTTGAAGGCTTATTAAAGTAAAAGAGGTGCAATTCGCACCTCTTTTGCATGTATTAATAGGTTAGTTTGTCCTAACAACTTCTTTAAGTTTTCCTATTATTTTCGCTATAGCCTCAATTGAATTTTCCGTTTCATATCCCCCAACATTTACAGAATGATTTGCATTTTTGACAACTTCAATCTGTAAATTCGTTTTATGTAACTGATCAACTTGATCTGCATTGTATTGATGATCTTTATCCCCCATAACTAAAAACCCTTCGTGATTACTATGCAAGATAGAATCAAAAATCGTATCAAACGTCAGTAACGGTGTCAGTAATATCATTTTCGACTGTAAAAACTCTTCTCTCTTCATTAAATCATTCGCAATTGGAATTGTTCCGAGTGACTTCCCTAAAAACATAGTCTCGTTGTATTGCTCATCTTTTAATACTTCATTTATTACCGGATTAATATCATCCATCATTACTTTCGTTACTTCTTCCATTGGTTTATTCATTAATTGTCCATCATAAGAATAATGAATATGTACAACATCTATTTTATGTTCAAGCATTAACATCGTTGCGTAATAAAATAACGGCTTATCATAATTGTATCCTGAACCTGAAAACATAAAGCAAACCGTACTAGAACCTTTTTCGATATGTGTGTAATAAATTACTTTGTCATTTATATGTATCTCTTTTTTAATCCCCTTCATCCTTTTCTCCCCCGAATACATTTAATCTTGTAAAATGATATGTTCTGTATGAACTGCTATATTCTTTACTTTCTCTTTTATAAATGCAGGCTGTAAATTATATGCATGTAACTCTTCTACCGGCACCCACTTAAACAAATATGTTCTATCCTCTTCTTCCAAAATATATTGATCCGCTCCATTTGCAGGTAACTCCTGTAGCTTTACTTCATAATAAAAACTAATCTCATGAAACTTTCGCTCAGAAAGTGTAAAGAAATTTTCTACTGACCATATTAATCTCTTCCCTTTAATAGGAGCAGCTAGTTCTTCTGCAAGTTCCCGTTGTAACGCATCCTCACTGTTTTCTAACATTTTCACTCTTCCGCCAAAAATCTTCACCGTCACCTTGCAGAATAAGTATTTTATTATCCTGTTTACAAATTGCTCCAACGCGGTAATTAAAACATGTTTCCTCAACTTTAAACGTAAGATCCATCCGTAACGCCCCCTTATATAAATATCGAATTATTACAAAACAATTATGTAATTACTGTACAAATAAGGTTACTAAATTTATCCACTCCATTCAATGGTTTTTGAATTTTCTAAACTATTATTTTTCATCATTACAAGTGTATATACATATGTTACAATCATATTGCACACTAGAAAACATTATGGGGGTACGGATGGAAACGTTATTAATCCAGCAAACTGAGAAATCAAATAAGTTTTGGAAAATCGTTGTGAAAGAAAAAGACTATGTTGTGTTTTACGGAAAAATTGGCACAGCTGGCTGTGTGAAAGCGAAAGAGTTTGAAACAGAAGAAGAATGTATGAATGAAGCTAATAAACTAGTTGCTTCCAAACGTAAAAAAGGATATATAGACCCTATTCAAGGGGAAGATTACATAAAAGAAAAGACGATAACCGAAGAAGAATTTTGGGAACTACTTCATCGTGCAAAAACGAAAGGTGAGGACCAAGAAGAACAAATAGAATGGCTTACTTCCCACCTTGCTAAACGTACAGTACATGAAATTGTAGCTTTTGATACGCATATGCATCGCCTTTTGAAAGACTCCTATACCTCCCGTTTATGGGCAGCAGCCTATATTATTATGGGTGGCTGTTCAGATGATACTTTCGATTACTTCCGTGGATGGTTATTATATCAAGGAAAAGAGACATACGATGCTTGTATTGAAAATCCAGAACAATTAATTCCTGTATTAGAAAATTTAAGTGAGTATGACGTTCCAGAGATTGAAGAACTTACTCTATATTTCGGGCAAGAAGTTTACATGGAGAAGACTGGGGATGAAGATGATACATACTTTACACTATACCATGTCTTAACAAATGAAGAGTTTGAGGAAGTTGATATCGAGTTAGATTGGGATGAAGACGATGAGGAAGGTTTAAAAAAGATGTTTCCTAAGCTATGGGAGATGTACGGAGAAGAACCAATTGAGTGGTAGATTTATATTAGGACTCTGTTTATTCAATAAACAGAGTCCTTTTTTCACAAGATTCTTATTTAAACTCTCTTTCTTTCATACCACTTATCCAATAACACCTTTTCTCTTTCCCCTGAAATACCTGTTTTTAATTCCCATTCTTCCGTACTCTCCATCCACACATCTGTAACTGTCTCTTCTATTCTTCTAAAAGTAAGCCCTTCATTAACCGCACTTTCGATACAAATAGAAAACCCGCCTCTCCACGGCTTCGTCTCACCATCTAATGGGAAAGTTTCTGGAATCCACAAAGGCATTTCTGTCCAAGGCTGCACATTATGTTCACTCATAAATGATTCGTCTACCCAAACAAATTCAGCATCGCTATTCGTAACCTTTTTACACGTATTTAATAGCTCTTCCATCGTCAATTCATCATTCGGACCTGTTACATTGAATATACCTGCTTTATTATTTTCTGCCATGTTTAGTCCCCAGTTTGCAACGTCTTTTATATCAACTATCTGCACTGGACGGTCTTTTCTTCCTGGAACTAACACTTTACCTCCTTTTGCTACACGCTGAATCCAGTATGGAAGTCGATCTGTATAATCAAACATTCCTGAAAGCAGTCCTGCTCTTACGTGTAATACACGCCCCGGCCAATACTTCTCTGCTTCTTTTTCACATAATACTTTCAGTGCACCATAATGCTCATAAGGAGATATTTCACCATTTTCTACAGCCTTTATTTGCTCTTCCGTTGGTTCAGGTTGTAATATATAGTCTTCTTTTATGTCATGCGGAATCCAATCTTTATATACGGAAAGGCTAGAGATGAATATATAGTGTTCAATATTATCTTGAAGTACTTCTCCAACATTTCTAATGTGATGCGGAGAAAACCCACATGTATCCACGATAACATCCCATTTTCGATTTACTAAACTTGAAACATCATCATTTCTGTCACCGATTAACTGCTCCACTTCAGGAAAAATTTCTTTGTTTGTTCCGCGGTTAAATAATGTAACTTCATGCCCTCTGTTCAAAGCCTCTTCTACAACAGCTCTTCCTAAAAATCGTGTACCACCTAGAATTAGAATCTTCATAGTTCTCCTCCATTCGTGATTGAAACCCATTCTTTTGTTAAACGATTTTTTGCTCTGAAAAGTTACGGGTGGGATGTAGCTTTTTACTACAATTTTAATTCTATAAAATAAAAAGAAACCATTTTGAAAAGTTAATCATCATGGTTTCTAAAATAATATATAATTATTATCGGTCATTCTTTACCTTTACACAATCTCCCCATCAACTAACTCAATAATTCTATTACACTTATTCGCTACTTCAATATCATGCGTTACAATAATAATCGTTCGTCCTTCTTCATTCAGTTGTAATAGTAAATCCATAATTTCTTCTCCTGTTTTTCTATCTAAATTCCCTGTCGGTTCATCAGCCAAAATTATTTCTGGTTCACCTACTAACGCTCTAGCAATTGCGACCCGCTGCTGTTGTCCACCTGAAAGCTCGTCCGGTGTTTTATGCATATGTTCTTTTAAACCTACTTTTTCTAAATAGAACTTCGCCTTATTTTCTCTTTCTCGTTGCTTTAGCTTTCTATATGTGAGTGGTAGCGCTACATTATCCAGTACAGTATGTTCTTTTAACAATGCAAAGTATTGAAAAATAAATCCGATCATTTCATTTCTTGTTTTATGAACTTTATTTGCTCTAATTTCAGTTAATGATTTTCCATTTAACATATACTTACCCTCATTTGGCATATCAATTAACCCTATAACATTTAGTAATGTACTCTTCCCTGAGCCTGATCGCCCCATTACCGCTATAATTTCGCCCTTATTTATCGTTAAATTTATACCGTTTAACGCGAACGTATTGTAATTCTTATTACTATACACCTTCTTAATATCTTTTAGTTCAATTAACCCCATTATTCCATCCCACCTATTAATGTTTTTGGTTCAAGCTTTCTAATAAATAAGAAGACAATTACATTTGAGACAACGATGATCAATAATAAGAATAGAAATACTAAAAATAATATAGGCATATTCAATTTAAAGTCTAATACCGTTGATTCCTTTAAATCCTTCGACATTTGTAATAGAACCCCATATCTCCATGAAAAGTAAACTAGTGACATCCCTAAGCCAACTATTGCTACAATAATGTTCTCTAGAACAATTTGAATAAACATTCCAAATTTACTTTCGCCAAAAGCTATTTTTATACCAAATTCCCGCTTTCTCATCAAGATAGAAATAATAGTCGTTACTACAATTCCGACGATTGAGAATAAAATAAATAAGATTCCGACTATCAGTTGAGGTATTTCAGAATAGCTGTTAAAAGTAACATCTTCATTTATTTCATCACCCAAATTTTTTAAATAAAACGTACCGCCGTTTCCTTTAAGTTGAATTGATTCTTCTAGTTTCTTTACATCTGCATCTTTTCGTAAATATAAAACTGTACTTTGATGTAGTCTTAAAAACATTGCTTCATATTTTTCAACTCTATTAGATGACATAGGTATTATCATTACGTAATCCAACTTCGAATATGCGTTCGTCGTATTATTATTTACGATAAATTTATTCTCCGGCAAAAAGCCTGTAATTGTATATTGATTATTAATTGTATCTCCAACTTGAAAATATTTCTTAAAGTATGAACCCATTAAAACCTTTGTTTTCTCTTCACTATTTTTTTGAAAATCTTCATGCAAGAAACCTTCTTCAGATTTTAAAGGTAACTGTAACATTTTATAGTAATTTTCATCTACAAAAATTGTTGTAATAGTAGGTCTGTCATCGCGAAACGTTTTATGTTTCAAATCAGTAATCATACTATTTTGAAATGGTCTATTACTTGACTCTATTTCAATAACTCTCGCCTCGTATGTACCATACGAAATCACATCTTTATTTTGTTGAATCGTTTTATAAACTTCTTGAATTTGCTCTTTATTAAATTTATTGCTTTGTAACTTATCTGTCGTCATTTCAAAAGTAACTAAATATGTTTTATCCGCATTTAATACCGAGCTGGATTTATCATTCAGATGGTGTAAATTATAAAATACATTAATTGAACTCGTTATAGTTGCTAATCCAAATGTAATCTGTATTAGAAGAAGTACTGAAAATAGAAATCTCTTTTTTAATGCTAGGAACGCACTTTTTATTCTCATCATGTTTACTCCTTTAATGCTTTAGCAGGTTCACTTTTAATCACATATACAAATGGTATTACAGAGAGGATAAAAGGTATAGTAAGTGAAAGAAATACACACATTACAATATGAGTAGATTGTAAACTAATGCTATAACTTGTAAACTCTAAAATATTTCCACTCAAAGTTTTAAAAATCCATTGAATGCATATTGCACAGGCTGATGCAGTGATTGCACATAAAAATAATTGACTAAATATAAAAATAAAAAGATTTACATTACTTGCTCCCAAAGCTTTCCTTAACGACAAACTTTTTTTCTTCGTATAAATCCAATAATAACTTACTATTATACTGGTAATGAAAGCTATACATAAAAGCCTATATGGAAAACTGAGTAACTCTTCTACGGCTTCACTTGAGTTTTTTTCCTTCTCATAGTTCTCTTTTTCACTAATTACTTTGGCATTTATATCTTTATTGTTCTGTTTCATATGCTGTATGAAAGTTTCTATTTCCTTGATAGGGTTTTCGTTAGAACGAACAATCATTTGGAATGTATTATCTTTTTGTATCATCTGTTTCACTTCATTTGGCATGTCATTTAGAGAGACGTAAATTTTAATATTATACTCATATCCAGTATTTTCTCCAGCTATGCCTTTAACTGTATATTCCTTATTAAATAATTTTATTGTTTCCATATCCTTATAAATTTTCTTCCCCACTATTACACTATTTTTTTCATCTTGTCCCATCTGAGAACCTTTTAACAAAGGTGGAGTCCAATTTTTATTAAGGAGACCATTCATTATTACGTGGCCGATATCCGGAATAGTAATACGAATATCATTTGTAATCACACTAGCGTTTTTAAAATCAGATTCTACTAACGTCTGAAATTGTTCGAAATTGATTTCCCCCATATTAGTAAGTCGAACAGAATAGTAATAATTAAAATAACCATTCTTACTATCATAAAATTTCTCATCATAATAATCTCGCGTCGATATTGCAATCAGGATTGGCCATATTGTCAATACAAATCCAATAAATAACATAATGAATATTGTTTTGTTCACCACTATTTCTTTTAATACTAGATTCATATATCCTCCTCATTTTAAAAACCGTGAAAATGGTATTTATCCTTTTTCACGGTTTTTGTTGATTTTTATTTAATTACCATTTCCTTAGAAGTGTACGCACTATCCCCTACCATTATCCATTCATGACCCGAATAACCTCTGGTCACCGGTCCTTTGGATGCAACGCTAACATTTATACGATCTGAAATTTTAGCATCATACAATGCTAACTCTTTAGAAGTCCCATCATCAAAGCTAGCTCTTACAGTCATCTTGTAAAAATGAGGTTCGTTCTTTTTCGCAGTATAGGCAGTTGCCTTAGCTTTTGCTCCGCTTCCTGTCCACGTTGCATTATTATCCCAACTAATCGAAGCAAATGAAACGGAAGAAACCATACCTAATAAAGAAGCAGTTAATCCTGTAACAGCTAAAGTTTTTTGAAGTAAGCTTTTCATATATCCTTAATCTCCCTTTTTAAAATATTCACTTAAATATTTAAGTATTTTTAGGCCTTGTCCTCATTATACATAAAAAAATAATCATATATCGATAAAACTTAATATTTACATTTATTAACACGATTCTTACATTCCCCTGAACTTTCCGTCATAAAACAAAAAGATGGTATGAAACTCCAATTCACACCATCTTTTTGCTATCATTATTGATTTGACTGTATACAAGGAAGAATATATTTCACAATCAATTCCCATCTATCCCGTGCATTCGGCATAATTTCAGAAGCAATTACTATAACCAAATCCTTCTCCGGAATACAACAAATCATATTCCCACCGTCACCCATAGCACAGTATGAAAAGATTCCCTCTTCTTCTCGTAACCGCCATAAATAACCATATTGATTTTGGTTCATTTCTGTCGATTCTTTTATCCATGATTTTGATAGTATTTGTTTTCCATTATGAATACCTTCATTCAAATAAATCTGTGCAAACTTCGCCATATCTCTAACCGTTAACGTTAGTCCCCAGCCGCCCGTCGAAATACCATTTGGATCGTGAACCCATCCTTTCACATCTTTTCCGAATAAGTCATCAAATCCAAATGCTTTCATATTATAGTTTGGAATTTCTCTCATGCCCAGTGGCTGAAATAAGTATTCATTCGCAAATTCACGCGCATTTTTTCCTGTTGCGTTCGTTATGATCGCTGATAGTATATGAGCTCCTGCAGATGAATATTTAAAAGATCCAATTTCTCCGCCGCTTCCTATCCTATTTAACGTATATTGTATCCAATCTTGTTGTGTACATAGTTCTTCTAACGGTTCCTGCCAGTCTACGAATGGATGTGGAGCTGTCATCGTTAGAAGATGGCTTACTGTTACTTCAGATGAATTAACGTTATATTCCGGGAAAAATTCTATTACTCTTTGATCAACGCTTTTTATATAGCCCTTATCTATACATATCCCAATTAGCGCAGAGATTATCGTTTTTGTGACTGACGCTATGTGAAATGCATCATCTGGACCGTAACCGTTATAATATTTTTCAAAAATAACATTACCTTTCTGCACTACTAACATACCATTCATATTTCCATATTCTTCTTTTATAATCTGATTTAACTTTTCAGCATTTTTCATCATTCATTCCCCTTTAACCTGTAATTAAAAAGGTTCGATAGGTACATATATATCAACTATATGTTTCTTTTCTGGGTGCTGCTCTGGATTATTTTTATACACTTCAAAAGGATATGAGTCTCTCGGTTTATATCCGCTATTTGGCAACCATTCACCGTATAAGTAATCCCACGCCCCTTTATATTCATCTTGGCGTATTTCAAAATGACCTACCGCATATTTCCCTGAAGGTATTACCATTATTCCTATGTCGTTCGTTTCTACTGTGGATTCATCGGGAATTGTTATACATAAACTAGTTCTTAAATGATTGTCCTCAGTAAATTCATGATGATCGTGGTAAATGGTTAATACTTTCGTATCCTCAAATACATGATAGTTTTCCTCTGCTGCGTAATGAAATAATTTCTCTATCATGTTTGGAAAAGCTAGCGTTAACTCTTCATATGTACCGATATGTCTTATGTATGCGACGTTTATATCGTCCGCTGTTACAATTTCAACATTTCCTCGAACCTTCTTACATTCATTGTATTGAGGAATTCCCCTTACGTCTTTGCAATTCTTGCTATTGTGATTTCGATATTGAGACGGACTTACTCCGTAATAATTTTTAAATGTACGGGAGAAAACTGCTGAATCTGTGAAACCAAAATGGTAAGCGATATCCGTAATCGTCATATCCAATCGATATGTAAGAAGGTTTGTTGCCCTTTCTAACTTCAATCGATTTACATATCGTGATAACGGCTCGTCTACTATTCCTTTAAAAATTCGATGAAAATGAAACTTTGAAAATCCTGCTATATCCGCTAGCTCTTCAATGGATAGTAAACTGTCTATGTTTGATTCTATATAATCTTGAACTGTATGTATGCGTCTTACATACTCATTTCTGCTTTGTTTATTTTCCATACTAATACCTCCTCACAACAAAAAGGCTAACTTCACGCTAGCCTACTTTTACACATGTTTCAAAAATAAAACTCTACTACCGCCATTCCCATCATAATTTGTATGTACCGATACACCTTCTATCTCATCATCACCAGCTTCAATTTGAAAGCCAATCTCCCTATGAAACTGTATCGATTTTTTATTAACCGGTGACGTGATTGCTTTTATAACTTTACGGTTATTTGCACGTGCGACATCAAAGAAATACGAATACAATGTCGATGCAATTCCTCTTCTTCTATACTTCGGATTGACACCGATAAAATGAACGTACGCATCCTCTTTATGCGTTTGTGAGAAGAATCCGCATAAGAAACCTAACGTTTCTCCCTCTTCTTCAATAATAAAACTCGTTTCTTGAAAGTGAATGAAGAACAATTTTGGCAACATGGCAGCCATGTCTCTCCCGCCCCACCAATCATTTAAAACAGAATGAATCTTTACATAATCTTCCCCTTGGATGTTTCTTACTCGCATATGTTTCTCCCTCTCACTCACTTCATTTTTTCATAAATTTTAATGACTGTTTCTACTAATAGGATGAATACCCATATCCCGCAAAATACGAGAACTGACTGAAATATAGAACCTAGCATAACAATACTTATTAAACCTAATTCTGATCCTGAAATGGACATTTCATCAAACCCCAGGTTATGTATAAATGGACCAGTTGAAAAAGCCATTAAAATAGATCCTATTAAATAAATCACACTCATTATTTTTAATATTTTTATAGAAAAATACGAAGTTTGTTTTTCTTCCACTTGTGATAATTCGATTTCTCCACTCGCAATTCCTTTTTGCAAACAGTCCTCACATAGAAATTCTTCCTTAATTTTTTTACCACCGTGCAATGTACCTGTAATTTCTTTACAGCGCGAACACTTTCGATTTATCATTTTGTTATCACTCCAAACTCGTAAGATTATACTTATACAATTCTATTTTTACCTTATTATTCCTTTTGTGTATTTTATAGAGAGGTGACGTGTTTTATGATATCTAAACTTATTTTTGGTTATAAAAAGCCTACTGAGCAATATGTATTACGGCCTAGTTGTTATGCAATTATTTTTAACTCAACTTCTTCAAACATTGCTATTATCCAAAAAGGAGACCGTTATTTTTTACCTGGTGGTGGTATGGAAGGTACCGAAACAAAAGATGAATGCTTACATCGTGAACTACTAGAGGAATTAGGATGGGCAATTGAAATTGATCAGTATATCGGTAATGCAATGCGATATTTTTATGCGGAAAAAGAAGATACTTATTATTTAAACGATGGGTTCTTTTATATTGCGAACATGGTGCAGAAACAAACTGAAATTTGTGAGGAGGATCATGTTTTACGATGGGTGTCTCCTTTACTTGCTGTTGAGCTTCTCCTTCACGATCATCAAAAATGGGCCGTTGAACAAGCGCTTTTATTACAAAAACAAAAAGGATCTCCTTCTTTATGAAAGAGATCCTTTTTTACTACTAACTTACTTTTTTCAAATTGAGCGCTGGCTTTTTGATTCCGCCTTTTTTTACAACATATAAACCGATAAAGATAATAAGTCCGCCAACGAGTTGCATCATATTAATTTGCTCCCCTATTGTTACTGCCGCGAAGATAACTGCGAACAATGGTACAAGATACATATAAACCATTACTTTCGTTGAGCCTATTTTACTAATACCGACATACCACATTGCAAGTCCGAAGATTGTCGCGAAGACGATTGAATATGCTAGAGACCCCCAGCTTGGCATGTCTACTGGCCACGTTAATGTATTTACGTTGAATAAACAATATACAACGAGAGGTACAATTCCAATTAAAGTTGACCAAGATGTGACTCTCATTGCGGAATATTTTGTTATAAGAGGTTGCGCTAATATTGGATACCATCCCCACGCAATCGCTGCGACTAATCCAATTATGTTTCCGAGCCACGCATATTCGTAAGTAGTTCCTCCTGTATGTCCTGTTAATAAAACGAATGCTGCACCAATAAACGCTACTATTGAACCAATTTGTACCTTCATCGAAAAACGTTCTTGTTTGTGCAATACTGCTAATATCCCTGTAAAAATAGGTGACATCGCAATTAATAATGAGGCGTTCGTTGCTGAAGTATATTTTACAGATAGCATAAACATCGTTTGATACATCGTCGTTCCAACGATACCAACTGCTACTAATCGTAACCAATCTTTTCTTTCAATACGTAATGAGCGTTCCATTAAAAATGTAATAAGTAATAATACCGGTGATGCTACTAAAAATCGTAAACTATTAAATTGAATGGATGACATAAATGCCACGCCATACTTTCCTATTGTATAATTTGCTCCCCATACTAACGCTACTGATACTAGGAGCCATTCCATTTGCCATCTTTTCATCCGAATCTCCCCTTCCATATTTAGCATAGTAAAATTGGCTGGATATAACACCGTCCAATTGGCTGTTTTTTTACCCAGCCAATTTGCTATACTGGATGTATATAAGAGATACGGAGGCGTTTTTTATGGAATGGAAGCTAGATAGTGACAGTAAAATCCCTATTTATCAGCAAGTTGTTGACTTTATTGAAAAACGTATTACATATGGAGAACTTCCTCCAGGAAGCTTCCTCCCTTCAGAACGGAAATTAGCTACGCAGTTAAATGTAAACAGAAGTACAGTAACGACTGCTTATAATGAACTACGTGCTATGGGAATTGTAGAAAGTACGACTGGTAAAGGTACACGTGTGAGTACACATATGTGGGGCGTTTCTCCAACATTAACGCCGAACTGGAGAAATTTCGTAGAAGGTGGTACTTTTTTACCAAACTTACCGTTACTTCGCCATATTCGTGCGGAAGTACAACAAAATGAAAATATCATTGATTTCGCAAACGGAGAGCTCGGTTGTAACCTCTATCCGCACGATCAACTACAAACGATTTTACGAGAACAACCGTTAACACATTCATTAAGTTATGATCATCCGCAAGGCTATCTCCCGCTAAGACAAGCGGTAGTAAAATATATGAAGGAATATTTAAAAGTTGAAGCGACTGAGCAATCCATTATGATTACATCTGGCGCACAGCAAGCACTTCACCTTATCGTGCAATGTTTATTAAATCCAGGTGATGCTGTTGCTTTCGAAAGTCCTTCACACTGTTATTCCTTGCCGTTATTCCAATCAGCAGGTATTCGTATTTTCCCGTTACCTGTCGATGAACATGGTATTAATCCAGACGATGTACAAGAGCTATACAGAAAGCACCGCATTAAAATGATTTTTTTAAATCCAAATTTCCAAAACCCGACGGGGACGATGCTTCATCCAAACCGTAGAAAAAAACTATTATCACTTTGCGCAGATTTACGAATTGCAATCGTTGAAGATGATCCATCTAGTTTGCTGACGCTAGAAAAGAAACAACCTTGTCCTACTTTGAAATCAATAGATGAAAATGGAACTGTCATTTATGTACATTCCTTATCAAAAATGATTGCACCAGGCTTACGAGTTGGTTGGCTTGTCGCTCCGCAGTCTGTAGTCGAACGGTTATCCGACGCAAGGCACCAAATGGAATTAGGTATGAGCATTTTCCCACAGTGGCTTATGCAACAATTTTTCGAAACCGTACCATTTCAGTCTCATATCGTACCGTTACGAAAACAATTAGCAGAAAAAAGAGACGTTATCGTTCGTGCCCTAAACGAGCAACTTCATGATAAAATCTCTTTTTCAAACCCTACTGGTGGTATATACATTTGGGGGAAATTAAAAGAACCTATAAACGAAAAACAACTCATTATGCAAAGTTTAAAACAAGAAATTGCTTTTATGCCAGGTAGTATTTTCGGTGCGAAAGATGGTTATATACGTTTATCTTATGGAAAAGTGGATATTAATCAAATTGCGGAAGGTATTTCTCGTTTACGCGAGGCTATTTTAGTTTGTGGAAAATGAGTAGTATCCTTAAATATGTCAGTAAAATTTAATTAATTTTTAACTAAGTACATAAACTAAAAACCACTTTGGTTTATGTACTTGTATTGGTTCATTTTTTTATTTCAATAAAATATGTATCATAAGATTCTTTAAAAGTGTAGCCTAGCTTTTTTGCTAGTTCAACAGATTCAGAATTTGCTCCATCCCAACTAGGGTATTTCCCTCTATCTAGACAATCTAATATTAGTGCAGATGCTACAATTGTGGCTAAACCTTTCCTTCTATGTTCAGGATGACTAGCAATTTCAATCTCGATTCCATCATCATATACACTAAATGATGTTGCCGCAGAAACAACTTTTCCTTTATTTAAAATAGCATACCCTACGCCTCTATCAATAAAATCATCGATTGAATCAAACTGACTAATAAAATCTTCTGAGAGTGCATGGAATGACGAAGACTTTGCCATATTTTTATCGACTCTTTTCATTTCGTAATCTTGGGGTAATGTAGACAATAGATCCCGTATGTATCCCTTATCTAAATCGTCAGGGTTCTTATTAAATCTGAATCTTTTAAACTTCTCAATTGATCCTTTGTGTATAGCCTCTATCTGTTCTTTCCATTCATTCGAATCAACAATAGCGAGAGTAAAATCAGGAAGATTGTATAGTAATTCTTGCGCTTCTTCTACGCTCGGATTCCCAGCATAAAACACAAAAATTCCTACAGTTATTTGAGCAACAGTTGGTTTTTCAAGATTGTCTACCCATGCACTTCCCATATGCCCTTGTAGATATGAAAGTACAATAGTACTATCAAAATCATCAAACATCTCAACTAACTTTTCCCTTACATTGTTATCTGCTTTATAAATCATTCAATTCCTTCTTTCTAAAAATTATTATTATTCCATCAACTCTATGTTAGCATATATTTTTTAATATATACAATTTTTGTAAGTCGAAATACAAATTCCTCATTTGACAAAACCTAAATCTACCATTATTATCAACTCGAACCTATTTATAGGAGTGATAAAATGAAGATTTACGTTGATGCAGATGCTTGTCCTGTAAAAGATGTGATTATTTTTGAGGCTACGAATGTGGAAATTCCTGTTACCCTCGTTACTAGTTTTTCACATTATTCTAATGCAGAGCAGCCAAAAGGTGTCGAAACCATTTATGTTGATTCTGGAGCAGATGCTGCAGATTACCGAATTATGCAGTTAGCAAAAAAAGAAGATTTAATCGTAACACAAGATTACGGTCTTGCTTCGCTCGCTTTAGCAAAAGGCTGTATCGTTCTTCATCATAAAGGGTACAAGTATACGAATGATAACATTGAACAATTGTTACAAACACGATATTTAAGTGCAATGGTTCGAAAAAGTGGTAAACGTACAAAGGGACCGAAACCATTTACAGCAGAAGATAAAGAGAAATTTAGAGCACTCTTTAAAAGTATGATCTCACTTTAAAAATGAATCGTCTATTTGCTAGGAAAACTTCGCAAAACAAAGAAGAGAATATCGTAATGAACATTCTCTTCTTGAGGTTTACCCGTTTAAAATGAAGGTAAATTATCTAAGTTATTTTCTTTTATTCCATCCGGTTCACTACGTATAATATCTCTGCCATACTTATGAAATACGTCCACATGAGCTAACTTCCCTGATTTTGCTTCATTAAGAGCAGTCATATAATCTAACTCTCTCCCGCTACTTGTTTTAAACGCTATTAAATCTCCATCATCATTTTTACGAACGGCAACAATTTGTTCTGCTCCTGAAGTAACTTCCTGAGCTATTTCAAATTGAGCTTGCTCTTCCCCTTGATGTAAATAATCATTATACACTTTTTCAAAGTCTTTTTTGTCCATAAAACTCACCTCCAACACATTTTATTAGTATGGTTGGGAGATGTTGATTTTATGTAATTTGCTCTAAACTTTAGTATTTTCAAATGAAAACATTGTCCCCTCACTATTTGATTGTAAAGTGTATTTTATATCGAACATCTTTGATATATCTTCAATATTTTTCAAACCAAGTCCCGTTCCTTTACTATTTATATCAAACCCAATCCCATTATCTCTAAAAGAAACAACATCTTCATCTATAATGATTTTGAGTTTTTTAGCTTCTGAATGTTTAAGGACATTTTGAAAAATATTATCAAATAGCCTTTGAATCCATAACTCATTACTATTCCATATCAACTCTTTATCTTGTGGATTATATACTAATTCAATTTTATGAATGCTATACAAATAGCTCCATTTTTTAATCATATTTTCTATTAAATTGTGTATATTCACTTCATCATGCACAATATAAGTATTCTCTAAGGTTTCTGTAGATTGAATATTAAATTCGTTAGTTAAATCACTTATATATTGTATCTGATCATAAAGTGATTCAATTACTGGTACTTGTTCCTTGTACTCACCTTCTAAATAATATAATTGTAATCTGACCGCTGTTAAGGGTGTATTAATATCATGCCGTAATTTATTTAATAGTTCCTTTTTTATTTGTTCCTGTTGCTGTAGTTCCAATTCTCGATAAGTTGTTCTTTCTATAAGCAAGTTACTGATTTAATCAGTTCTCCCATTTCATCATCGCTTTTAACATCTATTATATTAGGGATTTTTTTATCACTAGCTAAATCTCGAATTGTTTGATTTAATATATTAATTTTGTTTAATACGGTGTTAATCGACTTTGAAAATACAAAAGCTAATACTAATAGTGATAATAAAAATATGATTAACATAGTAGGATATGCATAGGATTCGTGAAAAGGGATGTTCTTATTTTTAGTTTTAAAGACAACATTATAAATAACTGATACAAAGATACTAATCGACAACAATAACAGTGGTACGCTAATAATAGCGGAGAATAGTAGTAACTGATATTTTTTCTTTAAGTTCATTTCTTCATGTAGGTATTTAGTCTATACCCTTCTCCATATATGTTCTGTATAATATCACCTGTTTTATCATCAATTTTGGTCCTAATTTTCTTTATATGTACGTTCATGATATTTTGATTTCTATCTTCGAGTTGCCATAGGTAATCATAGAAATGTTCTTTCGATAAAATTCTATCTCTATTTTCATATAAATAGAAGAATATTTTACGCTCAATCGCAGTAAAAGCAACTTCATCACGCAAACCATAAATTAGAACTCTTTTGTATTCTGCATCTATAAATAAATGTTTAATTTGCGTAAAAGTACCATATCGATTAGCTAACATTTTCTGAATCCTTAATAGCAACTCTCTAGGATCAAAAGGTTTTATCATGTATTCTTCTCCAATAATCAAACCTTTTAATTTACTATCCATATCATTCCGAGCTGATAGAAATATAATTGGAATATTTAATCCTAAATTTTTTATTTTCTTTGTAATTTGATAACCATCTTCGCCTGGTAACATAACATCCATTATGACTAAATCTATCTCATGAATTACATCAAGAACTTGCTTTCCTTCTTTCTCCCAATACACATTATACTTCTCGTACTGCAAAATTTTTTGTAATAAATCTCCTATCATCAAATCATCTTCAACAATTAATATGTTATATACTTTCATTATGTAGACCTTTCATCGCTAAAATAATAATAACTTAGTTCTTCACTACTTTATTATTAATAAAATCCATAGCAAATTTGTATATTTCATCAGGAGCGTATAAATAAATACTATGTGTACCTTCAATTATTTTCATATCAGCTATTAATAACTCGCTAGCAAATTCCTTATAATCTTTGTTTTTTTGCTTTGTATACTTCGAATCTTTATTTTGCCTAGCAATCGCATCTATAAATAACATAGGTGTTTCTTTTGGGATCGATAAAGAATTTGATTTTTTACCGTTATTGTAGCTTTGTAAAAGTTCTTGCTTCATATCATCATTAAAAGCCCTCTTATACGTAAGCGCTTTATAAGTATCTTTTTCCTGTTCGTTTAAAAAGGATTGACGAATGACTTCGGGATTATAAGTAATAGAGGGAGCTAATCTCTGAAAACCAATTTTCGTTAAAATATTCATCCCTTTTATTTTTAATGAATCAACCATACCTATTTTATTAGTTACGTACTGTTTAGGTAAACCAATATCTAACGCAATAATCGCTTTTACTTCACTTGGATATTTTTGTGCCCAATAAATAGCCTCAATACCCGATAGAGAGTGTGGTACTAAAATGTAAGGTGGTTTATTTCCACTTCGAATAAGCGCTTCTCTCGTTTGTTCTAATATCGTATCAATATCTCTATCATCTTGAAAAACATCACTGTATCCATAACCAGCTCTCTCAATTACAGAAATCTTGTTTTCTTTCGAAAATTTACTATATAAGCCTTTCAATTCATAAACAGGAGCGGCAATTCCAGATCCGGCCATAAATACAAACGTATCCTTCCCGCTCCCCTCATTATAAACATTCACTTTTTTATTTTCGAAATTAACAAGTTCGCCTTCATTGTTCATTAATTTCGATTCCATTTTTAATTGATAGTTATGATATATAAATACAGCGCCTGTTCCAAAGAAAATCATACTAATACACATTAAAAATATTATTTTCACTGACTTTAATAACTTTTTCATTTAACACCCCTTTCAACCTATATCGAAAGGGTACAATATAAAAATAAATTTCTAATAAATTTTCAAAATTAATATCTATTCATTGTTTCTAAGGATGGACCATTTTTAATACCTACGCAACCCTTTCAAAGTCTCCAATACATCATCTGTAAAGGCTGTATTACCCTCTGTCTCTAAAACTCTAAAATATAAACTTCTTAAGAAAGCTCTAATATTTTGTACTAAAATAGCATGCTGCGGATGTCGGATGTCTTCAACAGTTGCTATACTATGTAACCAGTTGCTCCACTCTTCTTCAGTTAAAAGATTTTGGTTACGTAACGACATAATTGGTGCTACTAATCTCTCATCCTCAAAGTGAATGTATACGTAGTCATGTAAGCGTACCTTCTGACGAACGGCAGCTAGTATTGCATATGAGAACTCACGATTTTGGATTGTACGTGCTAAAGCATCGAGCGCATCTGCTGCATGTGCAGTAGAGTGTGCCCAGCCTTTTTCTTCTACGTAGCCTCTTACATCTTCTTCTAAATATACATATTCCAGCACTTGTTCTGCCACACTGTACAGTTGTTCTTCAGATAACAGTGGTTCTCTTTCATGAACAGATAAAATAAGTGGTGGAATTAATACGGAGAATGCACGTTTAAAAACAGAGTCTGTTCCCTTTTCACCAATTTTATAAAATAAATAATCAGGGCTAATTGCTTGCAGCATTAATCCTCGTAATTCTTTTTGTCTAAATACATCATTTGTAATCCATTTGTGAAGCGTACTATATATCAAATCATCACGCAGTTCAGCATCAGGTGATCCGATATAATCTAACATCCACTGCGCATATGGATATGCATCTACGTCTTCTGGTACAGCATAATTGTTATTTTTAATTTGTAGTAGTTCTTCTTTTAGTTCTAGTACTTCATTCATTATATTTCTTGTCCCCTTTTTGCGTTTTTTATTGTCTTATCCCCTTTTATTTGCTTCATAAAATTAATTTAATTATAACAATAAACAAAAGGCTATACATATATTTCTGATTATGTATTACGCTCTTTCATGAAATATAACTTCTGGATTTCCTAAATCACTATTCTTAACTATAACATTCGCACACTCTTTTGGATTATGCTCATCTATATACATCTTACAGGCCGCATGATATCTGTTCAAAAACATCTTCTCTGCTTCTTCATAACTTCCAAAAGCTTCAGTTTCCCGCTTAGCACCACGTTTTCTCGCAATCTCAAAATTTGTATCTACAAAGATTTTGTAATCAAATAAATACGCAACGTCTTTTTTCAATAGAAACGTTCCATCTACTATTAATATCATGTTTTGCGTGGCCAATAGCGGCTCATTATGTACAGACATATCCGTTATTAAGTTATGAGAAATCGTTTCATACTGTAAATTCCCGTTAGGTCCTAAAGGCATTAATAATCTTTCTTTGAAAGCTGTATAATCGTGTGCATCTTCATAATACCCTCTTGCAGATTCTTTTCCTTTTGCATAGCGAATCACTCTTGGATTATGAAAATCATCAATGCTGGCGCGTGTTACTGGTAATCCTCGTTTTTTTATTTCTTCCGCTAGTTCGTTTGCAAATGTTGTTTTTCCTGATGCTGTAATACCACTTACTCCAACTCTTGTTGGATAGATTAAGTTTAGCTTTACAATATGATCTGCAATTTCTTTGATTCGTTGTTTTCGGTTCATGATATCTCCCTTTATAATTAGTTTACATAATATAATTATAAGTAATAATTCATGCCACTATTTGTCGGTAAATCGATACCCTTTGTCGAATCGTTGATATATTTTATGTTGTGATAGATATATTTGAAAAATCGTTGATATATTATTAGCTTACTTCCCCTTAAACCCTCGATATAAAGCAGTCCGTAACTCTTGTTTGTATTCTGCAATTTCTGGCATTTCGAGTTCTTCTGCTAGCCTGATAGCTAATTCAATATCATACGGTACACGTACAAGTTGGATGGAAAAACTCGCTGCTTCTTTTTCATTGTAAGTTCCTTCAAATATTAAATAGGAAGCTTGTGTTATTTCAAGTGGGTTTCCTACGCTACCGGCGTTACATAACGTTTTCCCTCTGAAATTTTGAACGAACGCTTGGTGAACATCACCGTAACAAACGACATCTGGTTTTCTTTCCCCTTCTATATTTTCCGTCAGATCACTATTTTCGAACATACTAATACGTTCTTCTCTTGAAGCGTGTGGTTGAATTCTTTCATATAAACTTCTCGGTGAGGCGTGGAACATACGAATGAGTTTGCCGCTCATAAAAAATTCGATTGAAAATGGTAAACTTCTTAAATAGTCGTTTTGTTCTTCTGATAATTGTTTTTGATGCCATTTTAATGCTTCAAATTCAGTCGGCTTTGTAATAAAATCATCCCAGTTTCCCATTACGACTACTTCACATTCTTTACGAATGATTTCAATTGCTTCACTGGAATGAGGTCCTTTTCCTACTAAATCTCCAAGACAAATAATGCGCTCGATTCCTCTTAATTTAATATCATTTAACACGGATTCTAATGCTTGAATATTACCGTGAATATCTGAAATTACTGCTATTTTATCCATATAAATTACTCCTTTATTTATTAAATTCACTTGATTGATACCATTTTGGAATATAGGATGAAAAATCATTATGATCTTCTAAAATTCTATTTAACCTTTCCTTCATATCATCTACTAAATGTGGTGTGCTTCGGTTTGTCCATACGATATCAGCCGGGAATATCATTGCTGCATATAATGAGTACAGTTTCCAAAAATGTAGATTAGGTTCGCCTCCGCAATAACCGTGAACTTGTCCAACCGCAAATGGTTTACTTATTCTTGTAGTAAAAATCGCTACATTATAGAAATCATGTATTGGGTCGCCAAAATCATACCCTCCAAAATCGATTACGATAAACTCCTTATTATGAATCATACTATTTGCTGGATGGAAGTCATCATGTAAAAATCTTATTGGACGATTTTTCAATAAATCTTTATGTTTGTCTACAAAGGTTAATACTGGCTTCAAATCCAGAAAATTCACCTCGTAATCTGCTAGTGCCTCTATGTATCTTTCGTATTTATTCCATCTAGATGTTTCCCATTTATTACTTGCACTTTCTCTTTCAATTGAGTGAATCCTCTTTAATACCTCCCCTGCTTTTCTTCCTGCATTATACTGTTCTTCCACCGATAGCTTCGTTAAACCTTCTTCACCATTTATACCTCGGGTCCATTCAAATACTTGAACACATTTATTTAATTTCTCAAGTATTATGAAATGAATTAACTTGGGCGTTGGAATATGTAATGACTCTAATTGTTTCATATACGTATATTCTTCTTGTTTACATTCAAAATGAACAGCATCACATACTTTTACAAAATAAGTTTCTTGATTCTTTAATTCAATTTTATACTTCTCTTCATGTGAAAAACCTTTTGAAATAGCTGTACACTTTGCAATACGAGGCCATTCTAGTATTCTCTCTATCTCTCTAAGCATTTCTTCCACAACGTTCACCTCTATTAATATATGTACAAACTACCTAGTACTTCATGCTCTCGTTTATCTTCCCCTGTAAACTCTACTGCAAATGGATATTCACCTTCCTTGTTCAATTGTTCTTTCACAAATCCTTCTCCAATCGGTTCACAAAACTGCACATGAATATTTCCAAACACTACACTTTGACACTTAGCATTCCATTTTTCATTTTTCACAACTGAGCTTGTAGATAGTCTCATTACTTCTTTCCATTTCCGCACCGTTTCTCGAACGTTTTTCACTGCATAATGGATCGTTTCAATTTGTTGTACTTTGTTTTTATGTTCAGTGATTGTTCCTATGTTACGTAAATCGTTTCTTCTTTCTTCGTCCGTTTCATTCCACTGTATAAAGAAAGGTAATTTCGGTCCGTTCTCTTCTTGCTTAACAAATAACATTTTCCATTCTAGAAGCCGGCCATCTTTTCTCATGCGTTTCCCTTCAAATGGCCCTATCGTATGTAAGCCGTACTTATTAAAGTTAACTGCTAGCTCCTCAATTGCATCTGTTCGGATCGCGATTTGTAGCATTCCTTCTCCATTTTGTAGTTTCACCACTGTTTCTTGTACTAATGGATTTTCTGCTTCTTTCGCTTTTTCTTCATGTTGAACTGCTAGAAATTCTATGTATGATAAGTCAAAATAACTTAAACTATTCCAAGTACCCCAGTTCGTATGCTCTCCCCCTAATACAGTATGAAATCCAAGTTCCTGCATTTGTTTTGCCGCTTCCTCCTGTGTATCATGAACTGCGTGAACGAGATGATCAAATCGTAACATGCCTTTCTCCCCTTTCTCTCCATCCTTTTATTGTATATTTTATTTTTCTTTCATTCAATTCAAAAACTTTAAAACCTAGTTGATTTATACGATTAATATGTATTATAATGAAACAAATTTAATTATTGCTGATTGGAAAAACCAAAGGCACTTTTCTCATACGGGAAAAGTGTCTTTTTCATTTATTATTACAGGGGGATTATTTATGCAGAAATTAATTGTCTTTGCTATTATTGGATTTTTCGCTCAATTGATCGATGGAGCACTTGGAATGGCTTATGGGGTAACGTCTACTTCACTATTATTAATGTTTGGTATTGCACCGGCTGTAGCTTCCGCATCGGTTCATTTAGCTGAAGTCGTTACAACTGCAGCTTCTGGCGCATCTCATATCAAATTTGGAAACGTTGATAAATATACAGTTTCCAGGCTTACATTACCTGGGGCAATCGGCGCATTTGTTGGGGCATGTTTTTTAAGTAATTTGCCTGGAGATGTGATCAAACCGTACATTTCCATATTTTTATTCACTTTAGGGGTTTACATTTTATTACGATTCATCATTCAAAAACAAATTGTCACTTCAAATAAGCGTATGTCTGCAAAACAACTTGTGCCGCTTGGTTTATTCGCTGGATTCGTTGATTCAACTGGTGGCGGTGGTTGGGGGCCGATTACGACACCCGTTCTTCTAGCAAGAGGAAATGAAGCTAGAAAAGTTATTGGATCTGTAGATACGAGTGAATTTCCTGTTTCACTCGCTGCAACAATTGGCTTCTTCATCTCACTTGGCTGGGAACAAGTAAGCTGGGTTTGGGTATTTGCGTTAATGCTCGGCGGTATTGTCGCAGCTCCAATTGCTGCATGGTTAGTTCGTATCGTTCCGCCCCATTTACTTGGTGTATTAGTTGGCGGTCTTATTATCTTTACAAATATACGTACACTGCTTACTACATTTAAAGTGGATCCAACTATTATTTCACTTTCTTACGTTGCAGTTGGTCTTGTCGTTATTATTTCTATTTTCATTGCTGTTCGCAATCATTCCAATCGTCCTAACGCATCAACGGCTGAGTATCCAAATGATCAGAAGCAAATGCTACCATAACTATAAAAAATACCGCCCAATTTAGAGCGGTATTTTTTATTTTTCTATTTTCCAATTAATCATCGTTTCTGTAGCATTTACTCTCTTCATATGTAACTTTTCTAAAACACGCATCGAACTATAGTTATCCAGGAGTGTCTCTGCAATTATTGTTTCTACCTCTCCTGTTTTGAAAGCCCAATCGATTAGTTCTCTTACAGCTTCTGTTGCATAGCCCTGATTCCAATATTTCTCAATAAATCCATAGCCAATTTCTACTGTTTGCTTCTCGTTTGGTTTCCCTTTAAACCCAATATCACCTAAAACGCTATCATCTTCTTTCCGAAGAACATACCACGCCCCCCATGGTAATAAAGTTGCATCTTGTTTTACATTCTTTACATGCCCTACAATATGCGGACCGCTATTGTATCCTTGCTCGTTAGCGACTTGAATACTCTCTTCTGTACACGGCACTATATAGAGCCTTTCTGTTTCTAATTTCATTTTGATTTCCCCTTTTTGCTTAAACGTTACTCTAATTATAACAAATAATATGACTTTATCATGAATGTCGAATTATATTTTTCTGAATTTTCTTTTAATTTAGAGGGTTTTTCAATATTTTTTGCGAAACATTTGTATAACAATTTTTTCTTTGCTTATTGCTACATAATAGTAGGTTCGGGTGGAGTTTTGCAAGCGTTTCCTATACAATAACCGATATTTTTTGACTTTTCCTAACAAAATATCTTGCAATATATTCAGAAAGTCATTACAATTGCCATATATTAAAAATCTTAGCAATATATAAATCCTCATCAATCCGATGAGGTAGAGGTTGCGACTTTTAATAGTAAAACGGACGAGACACAGAGAATGTCAGCTGACTCCGTTTGAAAGGAAAAGTTGCCGAAGTTTATATTTCTTCTCTGGAAATATGAGCTGGGGCTGTCTCCGAAAGGAACAGAACTGTCACGTTTACAAAATTACCGTGTAAACGTGGGGTGCTATCTTAACGGAAGGGTATGATGGGGTGGTTATTTGTGAAACGTTCCGCCAAATTCCTTTGGCGGTTTTTTGTATTTTTCTCCCCCGCTCCTTCCTAACCTACAAGAAAAGGAGTGTTGAACATGAATAGCGCAACAAATCAATCTACCTCTAAAACGCAAACTACACAAGGACAAGGTGAATTAAAACGCGGATTAAAATCTCGTCACCTTACGATGATTTCTCTCGGTGGTACAATTGGTACCGGACTATTTCTTGCCAGCGGTGGTGTCATCCATACAGCTGGACCTGGTGGCGCATTAATTGCATACGCCGCAATTGGAATTATGGTTTATTTTTTAATGACAAGCTTAGCTGAACTTGCAGCTTACATGCCTGTTACTGGATCTTTTAGCACGTATGCAACAAAATTTGTTGATCCATCACTTGGCTTTGCACTTGGATGGAACTATTGGTATAACTGGGCAATTACGATTGCTGCTGAACTTGCAGCCGTAACATTAATTATGAAATTTTGGTTCCCAGATACCCCTTCTCTTATTTGGAGCGGATTATGTTTAGCTATTATTTTCCTTTTAAACTACTTATCTGTTAAAGGGTTTGGTGAATCTGAATATTGGTTCGCACTTATTAAAGTAGTTACGATTATTATCTTTTTAATTGTTGGTTTCATGATGATTTTTGGAATTATGGGCGGTGAAACGGTTGGATTTAAAAACTTCACTGTTGCAGATGCACCATTTAACGGCGGTATCATGGCAATTATCGGTGTGTTTATGGCAGCTGGTTTCTCATTCCAAGGTACTGAACTATTAGGAGTAGCTGCTGGTGAAACATCTGATCCAGAACGTAATATCCCAAAAGCAATTCGTTCAATCTTTTGGCGTATTCTTTTATTCTATATCCTTGCGATTCTCGTTATCGGTTTATTAATTCCTTATACAACTGAAAGCCTTGCTGCAAGTGATGTTACAGTAAGTCCGTTTACACTTATTTTTGAAAAAGCGGGCGTTGCCTTTGCTGCTTCTGTTATGAACGCTGTTATTTTAACTGCTGTACTATCTGCTGGTAACTCTGGTATGTATGCATCAACTCGTATGCTTTGGGATTTAGCTCGACAAGGAAAAGCACCAAAATTTTTAGGTAAACTAGATAGCCGCGGTGTACCTGTTAACGCATTAATCGTAACATCAATTGTCGGTAGTATCGCTTTCATTGCTTCTTTATTCGGTGATGGTGTTGTATACATTTGGTTGTTAAACGCATCTGGAATGTCTGGATTTATCGCTTGGGTCGGCATTGCAATTAGTCATTACCGTTTCCGTAAAGCATATATCGCACAAGGAAAAGATTTAAAAGACTTACCATATAGAGCAAAATGGTTCCCATTTGGTCCAATCTTCGCCTTTGCACTTTGTGTCATCGTCATTTTAGGTCAAAACTACGGAGCATTTATGGGCGAATCAATCGATTGGAACGGTGTACTCGTTTCTTACATCGGTTTACCACTCTTCTTAGTACTATGGTTAGGATATAAATTTACGAAAAAAACAAAAGTGATTCCACTTGATAAATGTGAATTAAAATAAAGTGAAACGAGCAGACAAATTTGTTTGCTCGTTTTTTGTTACAAACCTCTTTCCTTTATTATTGCTCCTGTTTTTGCAATAATAAAGGAAATATAAATAAAGGTTGGGATACAATGAACATTCGTATTACTGATGAAGCAAAAGCAGCTATACATAGATTAGAACTTGAAGATAAAAAGATCGTTCGCATTAGAGGAACAATGACGAACTCTTGTAGTATTTTCGTTGATGTCGATTTAATTTGGGATACATATAACGCAGATGATGTTGTATATGAAGATGCAGAGCTTATCGTACAAATGGATTCATTCACGAAAGACTACACTGGTGATACGGTGAAACTTGATTATAAGACGACAGGTTTTAGTATTACGACTCCGAGTGAGACGTTAGTTTATGGATTGTCGATAAAAAAATAAAAATTGTTTTCATTTGACCACCGAGGTGAAAAAATGGGTAATTATGTTCCGTTAAAATTTTTATTTAATGAAGAATTAGCAGAAAAAATAGCTGATTCTATTTGTAAACACGATCCTAATTTTTCTAAAAGAATCTTTGTGGATTCTGTAACATATAAAGTTGAAAATTTAGAGTTAAAACAACGTATTGAAGTAATGGCAGATGAATTACACAATGCTTTACAAAAAGATTTTAATGAAGCAATACATATATTACTGAAAACATTAGGACCAGAAAATACAACAGAAGTAGGCACATTTACAAATGGATATATGTACATGCCTCTTGCAAAATACGTTGAAAAATATGGACTTTACGATTTTGAAACCTCGTTCAATGCAATGTATGAAATAACGAAAAGGAATACTGCTGAATATGCCATTCGGCCCTTTCTTGAAACATACCATGAAGATACACTAAACATATTACAACAGTGGATTCATGACGAAAACAGCCACATTAGGAGATTAGTTTCTGAAGGTACAAGACCAAGGCTTCCTTGGGCTAAAAAAACAGGAGCTCTAAAAGGTGATTTTAAGTACAATTTACAGCTTCTTGAACCATTAATGAATGACCCTTCTAAATATGTTCAAAAATCTGTAGCCAATCATATTAACGATATTACGAAAGAAGATAAAGAACTCGTTTTTCAGTGGTTACAGCAATTACGTGATAAACAGCATCCTGTTAACGCTTGGATTATAAAACATGGGTTAAGAACGGTGATAAAAAGTGATGCTTTGCCAAAAGATTTTTCTTTTTAAGTATTTTAAAGAAAACCGCTTATGCTTCAAAAATGAAGTATAAGCGGTTTTCCTCTTTCAAACATTACCCTTGCCTTAAAATATTTTGAAACATTTTCAGCTTATTTCGTTCAAAGCTTTCTATAAGTTCTTTTCCAAATATCGTTATACTCTCTTCCCAAGGCTGGCCTAAATAGCCCCACTTAAAGTCTTTTTGAATGAAGAAGTAGTAATCTCCATTTGGAAATACAGGTATCATCCACTCATCAAATTCATTTCTTTCAAACTCTAAATGGGGATTCACCCAATAACACTCATGTTACCAATCTAGTGCCATGATATATTCATTCGATGCTGTATTTTCCTTAAACACTTGTAACGCTTTATCTTCCAAATCGTCATACACATCTAAATCTACCGATTCTCCAAAGTAATGAGAAATATTATATGTAATAAAAGGACTTGGCACCTTAAATGATGGAAATGTAGAAACACCTGGCGAAAACTCAAGCTCACTATATACCCTTTCCAAAATTCGCTCGTCCTCTTTGTCTGTAAACTCAATCCAATTCTCCATTAAACATCTACCTTTCCTTTATATTTTAAAGGAATTCCACTCGAAAATCCCGAATATATAAATAACAATTCTCACAAGGAGTAACGTTATATGAATCTATTCGAACACGAAACGTAAAACCGTTTCTCTTTAATAAGAGGTCCTCCGCTTTTTTTCTCATCATATCATCTATTAAAAAATAGGAGGACAAAATTATGAAACGTGATCCATTATTTTTAACTTTATTAGAAAGCGCAAATACAAATTTTATTGGCTGGGATTTTTCTTTCATTTCAGAAACAGGTCGAATGAAGAGCGAGCCATTACCATGGTCGTACGGCAGTACTGCTTTTCAGCTTATGCAACGTGCAGAATCAATGCTCGATATGGGTACTGGCGGCGGAGAGTTTTTATCTATGTTACAACCGTTCCCGTCAACTATATTGGCTACTGAGGGCTACGCTCCAAACGTGCCAATTGCTCGAAAGAAGTTAGAGCCTTTTGGAGTTACTGTTGTAGCGGTGAACGATGATACTGTTTTACCATTTCAAAATCGTCAATTTGATTTAATTATAAATCAACATGAATCGTATGCTGCTTCTGAGGTAAACAGAGTCCTTTCTCCAAGTGGCGTTTTTCTTACACAACAAGTTGGTGGTCTTGATTGCGTGGAACTTAATGCGCAGTTTGGCTCACCACTAAATAGCGAATTTGCAAGTTGGTCTCTCGAAACCGCATGCAGGGAGTTAAAGGAAAATGGATTTACTATTTTAGAAGAAAAAGAAGAGTTCCCCTTTCAACGCTTTTATGATATTGGCGCTATCGTCTATTATTTAAAAGCGATTCCGTGGCAAATTCCTGATTTTACTGTTGAAAGGTATTATGAGGATTTATATCGCATACATGAGAGCATCTTACAAAAAGGATATTTTGATGTGAAGCAACATCGATTTATGATTAAGGCGATTCGTGACTAACGGAACAAAAAGGAGGTGGCAAAGCCACCTCCTTTTTGTTCCGTTTACGTATATTCTCTACTCTTTCACCATAAGAAAAGTTATATCATACATATTACAATTATGACCAATGAATTGTATTTCTGAAGCATATAATCACCTCGCATATATAATGAAAGCAAAAACGTGATTTTTCACTATCCTCTTCTATTGAGAAACGAGTTGTTTTTCATATCGTTTGTTCGCATCATCTTCTGTCAAACATGCAGTTGTGTAATTAATAATATTCCGGTTATCGTAAGTGAATATATGTTTTAACTTATTTTCTTCTGTTAATACTATCGGTAAGTATTTTGGTAAATTGCTAACTACTCCTCTATTATCACCATCTAATATCCAATCAATTTCTTTCCATTCTAACAATCCTTCAGCCGTACGTAATGGTGTATTCATTTGCATTCCATCTGGCAAATCAGCAACGAACACATACATTCCTTCACTAGCCTGGGGCTCATCTTTACCTTTAAAAACAACAGTCCCTTTATACGTTACACTTGAAAGTTCTATGCCCGTTTCCTCAAACGTTTCTCTAATTATTCCATCGTATGGCGTTTCATTCTCTTCTATTTTCCCTCCGACACCATTCCACATCCCCATATTCGGCTTTTTATTTCTATTTAATAGCAGTATTTTATCGCTTTTTCTAATAAAGCAAATTGTGTATTTGTACATACGATCATTTCCTTTCATTTTCCACATGAGTTATTTGGCTTATTTTCAATTAAAAACACTCGCCTTATAATTCCTTACTACATAATATATAGTACAACTTTCATGCGTAAACACTTTACGTCAAACGAGAGAATCCTTTTTAGAAAGGAGAATTTAAAATCGATAATATAAGCAATGAATTTTTAAACCAATATTACAACAGCCTCGTGTGGTTAAACGATACACACTGGTTCGGGGTTCCAATCTGTAAACTTCCCTCTGATCTCTTTTTGTATCAAGAAATTATTTATGAATTAAAGCCCGATTTAATTATTGAATGCGGGACTTTTCACGGTGGTAGTGCACTGTATTTAGCTTCTATGTTAGATTTAATTGGAAAAGGTCACGTACTTACTATCGATATAACTCCGCAGCCAAATCGGCCATCACATAATCGGATTACGTATTTAACAGCATCTTCTGTTTCTGTGCAGGCCATCCAAACAATAGTAAGTATGCGCAAACCTGATGATGTGATTTTAGTTATTTTAGATTCTGATCATAGTAAAGAGCATGTATCCAAAGAACTCTTACTATATAAATCTATCGTCACTACTGGCAGTTATATGATTGTAGAAGATACCTCCATTAACGGAAATCCGCTTCTTCCCTATTGGGGTCCTGGCCCGATGGAAGCTGTGGAAGAGTTTTTAACTAAAAACAATAACTTCATAATCGACGAGTCTAAACATAAATTTTTCATATCATTTAATCCAAAAGGTTTTTTAAAGAAAATAAAGTGAAACTTTAATAAGTGGGGTTTTGCACATCCCCACTTATTCTATCATTTTCATTTTTGAAAAAGGATAATATACAAATTCCACCTTGCCAATTATGTTATCTTCTTCAATATATCCTAAGCCATTGCGACTATCTCTACTCACTTCGCGGTTATCTCCCATTACAAATAACTTATTTGGCGGAATTTTTGTCTTTTGAAAGTTATAAAACACTTGTGTGTTGTTAAATAAATCTTTGTTCGTATATGGTTCTTCTTGCTTTTTATCGTTCACATATACCTTTCCATTCGTTATGTTAATTACATCACCAGGAAGTCCTATTACACGTTTCACATAATATTTCGATTCATCCTCTTCCTTTATAATGACAATTTCTCCGTGCTGTAAATTAGAAAGACGTACTACTGCTTTATTTACAAATACGTAGTCTTCTTCATATAAAGTCGGCTGCATCGATTCGCCTTCCACTTTACATAAAGTAAAAGAATGGTAGCCTATTACCATCACAAATATAAATAGTATGTACTTTCCCCAGCCTCTCTTAATCTCCTTTTTCATATCCATTCCCACCTTATAAAGCGCTTTTTAACTCAAAAAATATATCACTGCACAATATGTTCCCATGCAGTGATACTATTTTTACTGTGCCTTGTTCGGTTGTTCTACTGGAATTGAATTTGTATTTGATCTATTTGTTTTTAATTCAAAATACGCATCCAAAATCTCTTTACCAATCGCAGAATTAATTCCTGATTTATCATCATTCACCCATGGTACAACAACTGAAAAAGCTACTTCCGGATCAGCATCATATGGTGCATAACCGGCAAGAGTTAAATTATAACATTTTTTTCGGTTGTTGTTCTCATCTCTTCCAATATCACTTTCTCCACCATATACTGTCTCAGCTGTTCCTGTTTTTCCCGCTGGTTTATATGGTAGACCTTTAAACGTTCCGGTACCTGTTCCGTCAGCTTCTTGAAAAACTCTTCTAAATCCTTCTTTTACATGATTAATGTACGAAGTGTCCATATCCAATCTATTTAATACAACTGGTTCAATCGACCGAACGACTTTTCCTACATCCTCTGGTCTATTCGGTTGCTCTCTAACTTCTTGTACAATTTGTGGTTTCATTCGGTAACCGCCATTTGCAATTGTGGAAATATATTGTGCAAGCTGAAGCGGCGTATATGTATCATACTGTCCAATCGCGTAATCAAGTAAAAATCCGGGTATGTTATCAGTTCTACCTATTTGACCGATTGATTCATTTGGCAGGTCAATACCAGTCGACACACCTAGGCCAAATTGTCTAAAATAGTAGCGCATTTTATTAAATGTTTCTTGTTTAATGTCTAATGGATTATTTGGGACATAATTAATGCCTGCCATTTTTAAAGCTGTATTAAACATATAAACGTTCGATGACACTTGTAAAGCTCTTAAATCATCAATATCCCCAAATTCTTTCCACGATTTCTTCGGCTTAGAACTTCCTTTAAAATACATTGGTGCATCAAAGAAATGTGTATACGGCTTAATCGCTTCTGTTTGATATCCAGCTAATAAAGTAGCCCCTTTTACAGTTGATCCTAACTCATAAGAACTTGTCATCGTTCCTAATGCATAATCTTCTATTTGCATACCGCCATCTTTATTTACAATTTTCTTTCCTGCCATTGATAAAATTTGACCGTTTTTCGGATTCATCATTACTACGAACGCACGATCCATCATCGGCTCTGCAGCATGAAAGGCTCGTAAATTCTTTTCAAGACTTCCCTCTACTCTTTTCTGCAAATCCATATCGACTGTTAACATTAAATTATTTCCACTTTTTCCTTCGGTCACTTTTTCTGTTCGAACAATCTTCCCTGCTTTATCCATAATATTTTTAGACTGTTCTTTCGTTCCATGTAGTGCATCTTCGTATTGTTTTTCGATGTAACTTTTACCAATACGGTCGTTTCGATTATAATCACGAACTAAATAATAATCTAATTGCTCTCTTGGCAACCCTTCATTTTCATTAGAAACGCTACCTAGTATAG
>NZ_JBMDKC010000259.1:0-1256 GCF_057809515.1 Bacillus sp. FG16 | reverse complement strand
AAAAACTGCACCTCCAATTGTTAGACTGTGTCTAACAATTGGGGTGCAGTTCAATATAAGTGTGCTCTTAGACTAAAAGGTTTGAACGTATGGACTGTGGAGTGCCCTACACAATAAGATATGCTTGTCTGATTAAAAGGTGAAAAGTTTTTATAAAAACGTTATTTTTGGGTGGATGGAGAGGATGAGACATACAAGAAATAGCCGAATGTTTACAGTGGATCACAAGAACTTTAAGTATTTAGCTAATAATAAAATTTCATTAATGCGTAAAATCGGCTATAGAGGATTAGACCCAATTTTCCAGTGGCACAGAGATTATCATGGTATAAATATTGTATCTTTTAATCGTAACGGTGATACATTTAAAACTTATGTGATAAAAGGGAGAAATTAAACAAAAACGCTATTTTGCACTTTGTAAATGATAAAGCAGCTAGCTCAATGAACTAACTGCTCGGCTCCTATATTAAAAAATGATGCTAAGTGTAAGGTTGATTCGTGACAAATGGAGCCTATGTCTATTATTAACGAAATATTGAATTTTATTCATTGGATATAAGAGAGTTTAAAAATACTCCTTGTGTAAGCATTAATGAATAGATACAATTCACATATTATATTTTTGAATGAATAGTATTAAATTAATTAAAACGATCCAAAATAGCTGTTAAGGGTATTTAAAGAGAAGGGTGGAAAATTTGGCTAGTTTGAAGAAAAAGAAATTAAAAAAAGCAATTGCTCGTCGTATAAAGGCTATACAAAAGGAAGAGAAAGTTAGACTAGATAAAGCTTGGGAAAACCTTTTTACATAGCCTAGCATCATGAAATGAATATAGTCCGGCTCGAAAACTAGAGGACACCGATTTTTAGAACAGCAATCAAGCTGCTTTAAGAAATGGTGTCCTCTTTCTTTTGTAAGTGGGATGGAAAAAATTCAAGAACTAAGAGGTCAATGACGTGAATGGGAAAAACAAACTAAACAAAAGAGAATTTTAGCACTTGTGAAATGGAGAGTTTAATGGGGATGTATAGACCTTGTTATGAACGAAGACGTGGAGCAATCAGACAAAAGTAATTTAAAAATAAAAGGGAGTGGTCTTACGTGACTATACAATTATCTTTTTTACCAAAAATCGATAGAGCAGCAACACAAGAGAAATTAGAAGGTATTTTGGAAAGTGTACGTATATATAAGCAGTTTGGAATGATGCGTAAGGAAATGAAAGTCACTCCTTCTTATGAAAGGAGAGAGC
>NZ_JBMDKC010000257.1:0-1280 GCF_057809515.1 Bacillus sp. FG16 | reverse complement strand
CAGTACGATTAAATAAAATCTTAAAGGATGAAAAAGTACAGTACAAAGTAAACAACCAATGGCTGCTGTATGCCAAACATCAAAATAAAGGGTATACAAAATCGCAGACAATTGATGTCACGCATTCGGATGGTAGTAAATCCGTAAAAATGAATACGCGCTGGACGCAAAAGGGTAGGTTGTTTATCCATGATATGTTGACGAAGCGAGGTATTATTCCGGAAATGGATAGAGAGGCTGTTTAAATTCTATCCTGTAGAAAACCGACCTCATAGAACCGGGTAAATTCGTGTTAGAATCTTTTTTTGAATATCGTAGGTATCGGACAGACAATAGGGCTTTAAAAAGAATGGTAGGATGCTTAAATCAAAAATAGGGATTGTAACAAAAAAGAGGAACTCTTTTGTAAGAGTTCCTCAGGTAGCTGACAAATGAATAAGAAAAAACATCATAATGTATGTGTAGTATACCTCAGTTTCACAAGGTTATACAAAAGTCATCGGAAAAGTAAGTACAAAACCGCGATGATACTGAATAATCCTATCCAAGCATAAAAGAAATAGCCGAAATAACGAATCCATTTTGGTAATTGGCTCATGTTGACTTGATTCGTGGGAATACCTTGCATTTGGAACATCATTTTTTGATCGCGATCCCTATTATCCTGTTGTTCATACATGATATCAGCGCCTTTCTTACGGTTGTATATGTAGTATAGCAGATTAGGTAGAACAAAGTATAGAAAGTTTAGAGGGAATAGAAGGAAGGTATAACAAAGCAGTTAGCAAAAGCTAACTGCTCAGTTGATGAAAGGAATGCGAATATGCTCTTTACACCTTCAGACATTGCGGGCTATATATCAAGCCTATGGATAGTATGAGTTAATTTTTTCTTTTTATACAAAAAAATAAAACGAGCACTTGTGCCAGAGTGCCCGTTTCTGAAGCCTAAAGTTGATTCATTCTTGTTATGTGTGTGAGTCATGAACAAATAATGATTCGACAAGTAAGGATTCGAGATAGTATATGTCTCTTGGGTAAAAAGGTGCAAAGAAAAAACAGCTAGCCAAAACTAGCTGTTTTTCCGTTCCAAGGAATAGAAGCGTTTCGTTAACAATTCAAGTAAGGAAGAAAGCCGCGCCAAGGCTTAGTTACAGTGTGCACGAAACATAAGATTTTATGCAGGAGGATGACACATGAATCAATTATCTTTTTTTACATATGTTGATGAGAAAGAAATCCGTCCTTTTGTGATAGAAGAATTGAAGAAGTATAAGGTGT
>NZ_JBMDKC010000256.1:0-1286 GCF_057809515.1 Bacillus sp. FG16 | reverse complement strand
GTTAGAAAAGGTTATGAATAGGCTTACGAATAAGAAGAAACAAGAGGATATAAAACTTGTCCTGACATTAGGTGAGAAAGTAGTAGTTAAATCTATTGTTGAGAATACAGCGGATTCAATCCAAGGTCGCGTAGTTAAAGGGAGTGAGATAAATGAAACTAGATAAACAAGAACAAGCGGTTGCAATTGGTACTTTCATTTCGATGCTGGGGCAAGATTTTGTAAATGAGCGTATCGATAAACAGAAATTAGAAAGTGTACTGCCTATTTTTAATGAAATGCAAGATAATACAACACCCAAGCAAAAGAGAGAAGCGATGATCAGTTTGCTTGGTAAAGTGGTGCATGAATTTTTGGAAAAGTAACCATAAAAAAAAGGAAAAGTAATTCGTATTGGGGACGAATTACTTTTCCGGATGACAATGTTAACTCTATTATAACAATTTGTATTTATTTGTAAATGTATAATCGGAATATTCTTTCTAATAAGGCGATTATATTACAAGACTTGGAGCCTGTTCAAGACAAAGGCTACGATTGTTTATATGTAACAGTAAATGCATAACTGGAGGAATAAAGGTGTTGTGGTTATTAGTTTATATGATGATTGGTATGGTGTATGTATCGGTTCAAATGCGCCCTATTTTACAGAAGGTGCTGAAAGAAGAGGAGGACGATGAGAAAGGAGAAGCAAACACGATTGCCGTTGCACTTATTCTCATTTGTTTGTTTACACCATTATGGCCAGCATTTTTGACGTTCAGAGTGATAAAGCTATGTAGTAAAGACGGTGGCACAAGTGCCAAGTAAACCCATGAAGCCATGCGCTTCACCAATGTGTGCAGCGTTAACGAGGGGCAAGTACTGCAGTAAACATCAAGATAAGGTACAGGATAGCGCCAGACACTATGATAAATACATACGAAATAAAAGCTCACGTTCCTTCTATAACTCAAGATTGTGGAAGGATATGCGTGAGCTTATGTATCGTAGAGATCATGGCTTATGTGTTCAATGTAGAAGCAAGGGCATTATCAAGATAGGTGATGTAGTCGATCATATCATTCCGATTCGTGTTGATTGGTCCAAACGATTAGAACCGACTAATTTACAAACACTCTGTCATGCTTGCCATAACAAGAAAACAAAAGAAGATGAGAAGAAAAACAGAGAATGATTGGAAAGAAAAAATTCACAAACACCCCCCACCATAAAAAAGCAAGTCATGGCGCCCTGGAGACCGCAGTCCAGCTTTCTGCGTAAAAAATTCGTTTTATTTGGTAAAA
>NZ_JBMDKC010000255.1:0-1287 GCF_057809515.1 Bacillus sp. FG16 | reverse complement strand
TCAGTTTTCTTCTCTTCTATCTTTGCTGTTTCTTTATCTTCAGTTTTCTTCTCTTCTATCTTTGTTACTTTCTTTTCTTGAGCAATTGCTTTCGTTGATGTATTAGAAGAAATAAACAATTGGTATGTCACTATACCAACTGTCACTAATACCAAAGTAAATGCAATATTAAAAATTGCCTTTTGACGACGATTCTGTTGTTTTTCTTGAAATCTGCTTACTTGTCCCATTCTTCAAACCTCCGTGTTTACTTTCTCCTCTACTCTTTATGTATTATCCCTAAAATTCTTAATATTTTTATTAAACAATAGAAATAAACTACACTTTCCATACAGGATTTCATATCATAATATAATTTGTGTTTTTTCAAGTATCTGACATATGTTATTCAAAATAGTTTAATACATTAAAAATTGATAAGCTTCTGCACTTAAGAAACCTTCAATTTTATTCAAAGGTGATTCCAATTACGTCCACATTAGATCTCCTGTAGAAAGCTTTTTAACAATTAAGCCTCTTCTTCCCTTATTTATAATTTTTAAATTAAATTTCCCTCTATAGTATAATAAAGATGTTTCGTTTTCTAATGGGGTATGTCGTAAAATCAAAAGAGATTTTATCTCTTTTACCTTCTTTTCAGAGTAAATTTCACCACTAGGAAATTCTATTATTCCTAATGTAATCTTTAATTCGCTCTCATCAAAAGTCCACTCTTTATTAAGTTCTCTTATCTTTTGTATAAAGCTTCTTTTGGTTTGTCCTATATAGAGCAATGTTACATTCTTAGCATATACTCTAGAGATTGCAAATATCCCCTTCTTAGAAGCTTCTTCCCTATTATAAAAGTCATTTATACTATACATGCCATACCACTTAATATGTACTGTTTCTATGAATCTCACCTCGTTTTTAGACAATATTATAATTTCTGAATGTTCAAATTATTATAGGTACATATGCTTGATTACTTGAATTATAAATTGTGCTTTTCAATAATACATTTTATTATTACTAATTTCAATAATGAAGAAAAAATATAATACTATAGTTTAATTGCAAAGCTATATAAAAAACAAAGCTATATAAAAAACAAAGTGATATCGTGCCACATATTTTCTTTTTTTACAATATCAAACTATCGTGAACAAAATTTTAAAAGTTATGGAATGAAAATACAATGTGTATGTACATACATTTCTATTAATTGAAGAAACCTTCTTAATTGAGGTCGTACCCCATGCCCATCAACTTAAGAAATAAGACTACCCCCAAGTGTCAAAAAACGTT
>NZ_JBMDKC010000254.1:0-1288 GCF_057809515.1 Bacillus sp. FG16 | reverse complement strand
TTGGTATTATCCCCTATAGGTAGACAGTAAAAAAGAGTCCATCTGATATGATGGACTCAATACTGTTTTATCTGGAGGGGATTTTTTTATGGCAAGAAAAGGACAATCATTTCAAAAATATACAGAAGAACTAAAGCGAGAAGCAGTTCGTCTTCGATTAGAAGAGAGAAAATCATTGCGAGAAATTCGTGAACAACTCGGTGTGAAGAGCGATGCCCAGATTATTGAGTGGGTAAAACGTGCGCAACAAGGGGAGTCTTTTGATGATCAACGTGGTGTCTGGAATCGAAAGAATTTTAATAGTCTAGAAGAAGAAAATGCTTATTTGAAGGCACAGGTTGAGTATTTAAAAAAGCGCAATCCAAATCTACACGGGAAGGAATGGTCCTAAAGAAAGAACGATTTTCTCTTATCGATTCATTACGCCAAGCCTATCCACTCCGATGGTTGCTTCAAATCGCGGAAGTTTCTAAGGCTGGCTACTATAAATGGCGGAAATATCATAACGTGCAGCGTTTACGTCAGAAAAGGGATATGTGGCATAAAGAACATATTTTATCTATTCATCGTCAGCACCCTTACTATGGGTATAAACGTATGACTCGTGCTTTGGCTCGAGAAGGAATGGTAATGAATCATAAACGTGTTCGTCGTCTTATGAGAGAGCTGGGTATTCAATCTATCATTCGAAAAAAACGTCCGTTTTATGGAAGAAAAACATCTGTGGTATTTAAAAATCATTTGAATCGAGAGTTTCAAGCTGAAAAGCAAAATCAAAAATTCGTAACAGATATTACTTATGTACGAATCGGAGAACAATTTGCCTATTTGTCGGCTGTGTTAGATTTATACAACAATGAAATTGTTGCCTGGAAGCTATCTTCAAGAAATGATTTAGATTTGGTTTTAACTACATTACGTCAATTAGAAGGGAAGTCATTAACTACTAAGCCCCTTTTCCATTCAGATCAAGGGTTTCAATATACATCTAAATCCTACGCAAAACAGTTAGAGAAATTAGGATTTGTCGGTAGTCATTCTAGACGTGGAAACTGTTTTGATAATGCGTGTATCGAATCATTCTTCTCACATTTAAAAACAGAGAAGTTGTATTTAGTGAGCCCAAAAACATATGAAATGGCCTACCGAGCAATTCAAGAATATATTCAGTTTTATAATACAGAAAGATTCCAAGAAAAACTTCACGGCCTTTCCCCGATAGAATATCGGGAAAAGGCCGTGGCATAATACTCTTTTTATTTCTGTCTACTTGACAGGGAGATGACCA
>NZ_JBMDKC010000253.1:0-1289 GCF_057809515.1 Bacillus sp. FG16 | reverse complement strand
GGGTTAAGTTGTTCTCTATTCTTAATTGTTTTAACCGTTCATTAAACATGTATTTTCCTCCTCAGAAAAAAGTTACCTATAGGGATAGTCTTTACATACATATTAATACTAATGTTTCCTATAAGTAAACCTAAATTGGATAAAAAGTATATTTTAAAAAAATTCTAAAATGAAGTTGTCTTCAGGGTAATTTATGTGTATAATAAAAATCGTAAACGAGGTGATTATAAATGAAAGTGAATTACCAATTACTTTTAGAACTTCGAAATAAGAAAAAAATGACACAGCAAGAGCTTGGATTACAAATTGGTAAAGCTAAAGCAACAATTTGTCGATATGAAAATGGAGTTAGAAGCCCTAGCTTGCAAACTTTGTGTGGTTATGCAAAGGTTTTTGGTGTAACAATAGATGAATTGATGATAGAAGAATAAATTTTTTTTGACTCAAGTTACCCTGAGAGAAATCGAACTATGAAAGGAGTTATCTAATGTTAATCGATATCAAAAAAATTAAAGTATCCGATCGTATCCGCAAGGAATTCGGCAATATAGAAGAACTTGCGAATGACATCAAAGAAAATGGACTCATTAATCCACCTGTAGTTACACCTGAACATGAATTAATTGCTGGTGAACGGAGATTACAAGCTTGTAAGCATCTAAATTATCAACAGATTGAAGTACGTGTCATGTCCGTTCGAGATTATGAACACAAGTGAAAAATTGAAATTGGTGAGAATGAACACCGTAAGGAATTTACCTTCTCAGAAAGAATGGCTTGGGCGAGAGAACTCGAGAGAGTGGAGTCGGCCAAGGCAAGGGAAAGACGAGGGGCACGAACAGATTTAAACATGGTGGAAAATTTTCCACCAAGTAAAGTACGAGATGTTGTAGCCGAAAAAATAGGCATAGGTAGCGGAAAACAATATGAAAAAGCAAAATTCATTGCCGAAAATGCTGACCCTTCCACAATAACCAAATTAGACAACGAAGAAACGAGCATACATAAAGCATATACAGAATTGAAGGCAAAATTGAAAGAAAAAGAAAAGCTCTTATATCAAGAAACGGAGAAAAGAAAACGTGCGGAACAAGAAACATTTTCAGCCCGTAAATCGGAAGAACTCACCCGGAAACAACTAGAAGAATTCGAACAACAAGAGCCACAGATTATCGAGAAAGAAGTGGTGAAAGAGATAGCAATCGAGTCTCTAGAACATATTAACCTTATAAATGAATTAAATAATAATAATAAAAAGCTCAAGGAAGAAATCCGATTCTATCGAGAAA
>NZ_JBMDKC010000252.1:0-1291 GCF_057809515.1 Bacillus sp. FG16 | reverse complement strand
GATTATTAAAGATTGAAGGATGGGCACGAGATGGTCTCATTGATGAACAAATTGCCCATAACATGGGTGTTACTCGTGTGACACTTCACAATTGGAGGCAGAAGCATCCCGTCATGGACCAAGTGATACGTAGGGGAAAAGAAGTTGTGGATCGTGAAGTAGAGAATGCATTATTTAAACGAGCGACAGGTTACACGTACGAAGAAGTCACGGTGGAGAGGGTACAGAACGAAGATGATTGTGAAAGTGTGGAAACCAAACGAGTGAAGCGACAAGTACCACCTGATTCAACAGCCATCATCTTCTGGTTAAAGAACCGTAAACCACAAGCATGGCGTGACCGACGTGAGATTGACCATAGCGGTGAGATGAAACAAACAGTGGTGGAAAGGAAGGACTTACGTAAGCTGTCTGTGGAGGAGTTGAAACAAATTGAAAGCATCCTTAAAAAATCTACCGACAGTTGAAGACATACAAAGGGAAATCGCGCGTCGTGATTATTATGAGTATGTGTGCTACGTACATGAAGGGCGATATAAGAAAGCGCCGCATAGTGAATTTGTAGGACGAATCATTCAAGAGGCGATGGATAAGAAGAAACAAATGAACGCAGGCGAGATACAGATGGAGAATCAATATATCGCCATCAACATGCCGCCGCGTCATAGTAAGTCCATGACCATCACGGAAACCCTGCCTTCTTACTATTTAGGTAACTTTCCAGAGGATAGAGTGATTGAGATTAGTTATAGTGATACATTCGCTCGTCGTTTTGGGAAGAAGAATAAAGAGAAGGTAAAAAAGTATGGAGCTGATTTATTTGATATCCACATATCGAAAGAAAGTTCAGCACATGATGAATGGTTACTGGATAATGAAATAGGTGGCATGATCTCACGTGGTGTATTATCCGGTATCACGGGTATGGGTGCGGACTTAATGATTATCGATGACCCGATTAAGAACCGTGAGGAAGCTGATAGTGAAACGCATCGCGGGAAGATATGGGATGAATGGATTGATTCTTTTTCCACACGTTTACATCCAGGCGCGATTGTTATTTTAATTCTCACAAGATGGCATGAAGACGATTTACAAGGCAGACTGTTAAGTGAAGAATACGGTAAGCCGTTACCGTGGCAAGTCTACAATCTTCCACTGGAAGCCGAAGAAGACGATGTGATAGGACGGAAAGTAGGAGAACCGCTGTGGCCAGAGCGATACGGACTGGAGTTTATACAAGAAAGGAAACGATATCCAAGTAGCTTTAACTCATTATATCAAGGTAGAC
>NZ_JBMDKC010000251.1:0-1295 GCF_057809515.1 Bacillus sp. FG16 | reverse complement strand
TGATGCTAGTCTAAATGATAGACACATCGAACAGAGAGTTTATACTAAAAACAAATAAACGAGTTCGAGGTGTTTTTATGAAGAAAAAGCCATATGATGCAGATTATAAAAAACAAGCTGTTCAACTTTGTAAGGAGCAGGGCCAAACTATTTCTCAAGTTGCAAGAAATCTAGGGATTCCCTATAAAACACTATACCGTTGGTATACAGAGTATCAACAAAGCAAAGGAACTAGTTTTGTAGGGTCTGGAAACATCAAACCAGAAAATCAGGATCTCCTCGCTTTAAAGAGGCGTAATCGTGAGCTTGAGGAGGAATTGGCTATTTTAAAAAAGGCGCTTGGCATCTTCAGCAGAGACCAGAAGTAATCTACACATTCATTATGGAGCACCGAGATGAATTTCGTGTAGTGAAGATGTGTCAAGTCTTCGGTGTATCACGTAGTGGTTATTATGCATGGTTAAAGCGACCTGCCAGCTCACAAAAAAAACGAAAAGAACAGCTCATTAAACAAGTCCGAAATGAATATTTACAGTCGAATCAAATTTATGGAAGCCCTAAAATTACAAAGGAATTGCAGAAACAGGGTGTTTGTGTTTCGCAAAAAACAGTAGCGCGTGTGATGCAACAAGCAGGCCTTCGGTCTATTACAATGCGAAAATATAAAGCAACAACAAATAGTAATCATTCTTACAATGTGTACGCAAACATGTTAGATCAAAATTTTGTAGCAAATCAACCAAATCAAGTATGGATGTCAGATATCACGTACATTCATACAGAGGAAGGATGGTTGTACTTAGCGAGTATTATGGATTTATATACACGAAAAATTGTTGGTTGGCACATAGATGCTCGTATGACGAAAGAATTAGTAATCACGGCTTTACAACGCGCATTAGCCCAAGAAACGATTACCGAAGGTATCATGCATCATAGCGATAGAGGAAGTCAATATGCTTCTCATGAGTATCAAAAAATCTTAAAACAAGAGAAGTTTCAAGTCAGTATGAGCCGTAAAGGAAATTGTTATGATAATGCAGTGATTGAATCGTTTCATAGTGTTCTAAAAAAAGAATGGGTCTATCCGAAAAAATATAAAACGCGCGAAGAAGCAAAATCTAGTATTTTCAAATACATTGAGGTCTTTTACAATCGAAAACGCAGTCATTCTGCACTGAAGTATGTATCACCTATTCAATTTGAAAAAAGATTTTATGAAAAGCAACAAACTCAAGCTGCTTAACGAATTAAATGTCTCTGTTTCATGTGTCTATTTTCTTGACATAACACCA
>NZ_JBMDKC010000250.1:0-1379 GCF_057809515.1 Bacillus sp. FG16 | reverse complement strand
TCTTCATTTTATTCAGAAGCATAGTAATAGTAGTCAACGCTTTTTTTCTATGGATGACAAGGTCCCTATTGATGGTGTTATTCAGTCGAAGTGGAAAGAAATTATTATTGAAACAGATAACAAAGGGATAGAACGAGTGAATCGAATAAATTATGAGATTGCAGTTTTACAATCACTTCGAACACGATTACGTTGTAAGGAAATATGGATCGAAGGTGCAAATCGATATCGAAATCCAGATGAAGATTTACCACAAGATTTTGAAGAAAATAAAGAAGAGTATTTTCAGGCCCTAAAAGCACCGCTTGATGTAGAGCCATTTATTTCAGGTATTATACAAATCATGAAAAATAAGTTGAATATGCTACATGAAGGACTTGAAAGTGGAAGTAACACTAAAGTTGTAATTACAAGTAAAAATAACAAAGGGTGGCTTAAAGTTACTCCATTAGATAAACAAGTTGTTCCACCCCATCTCCCTATGATTAAACAGGAAATTCGGGACCGTTGGTCCAATATTAATCTTCTCGATTTATTAAAAGAAACAGATTTTCATACAGGATTTACAAAACATTTTAAAACAACAGCGGATAGGTCTATTTTAAGTGAAGAAACCGTTCAACGTCGACTTCTTCTTAGCTTATTTGGATTAGGAACCAATACTGGTTTGAAAGCAGTTTCAGCTGGAAACAGTCAAGATACTTATAGAGAACTTCAGTATATTCGCAATAAATTTATTCACAAGGATCAATTGCGAAAAGCAAACGCAGAGGTTACCAATCAAATCATGCATCACCGAAGGGAAGAAATATGGGGAGAAGCTACTACAGCTTGCGCTTCTGATTCTAAACATTTTGGTTCATATGATCAAAACCTTCTTACGGAATGGCATCCTCGTTATAAAAAATATGGTGTGATGATTTATTGGCATACAGATCGAAAATCTGCTTGCATCTATTCCCAGCTGAAAACATGTCTTTCTTCTGAAGTAGCATCCATGATGGAAGGGGTTCTTCATCACTGCACAGATATGGAAATAGATCGAAACTATGTTGATACACATGGACAAAGCGTTGTTGCATTTGCTTTTTCTCATCTACTTGGTTTCAAACTAATGCCACGCTTTAAAAATATAGGTTCTCAAAAATTATATCGTCCTGAAGTTGGAATGAACGACGAGTACTCTCGTTTGCATCCGGTTCTTAGTAGACCAATTAATTGGGATCTTATCCGTCAACAATATGAGCAAATTATTAAATTTGCCACTGCGTTACGACTAGGAACGGCATCTGCAGAAGTAATTTTAAAACGATTTACACGAGATACTAACCATCCTACGTATCAAGCTTTATGTGAATTAGGAAAAGCTATTAAGACTA
>NZ_JBMDKC010000025.1:0-62256 GCF_057809515.1 Bacillus sp. FG16 | reverse complement strand
AATCAAAATGATTCCAGAATGTTGGGAACCCCTAAAGGGTTTCCCAACACTCTGAAAAAAGTTACTTCTACCTATAGAAGTAACTTTTTTGTTATGCCTTTTGTTTAACTTCACTAACTTTCTTTTCAGCTACAATAAAATGTGGTCTACGTTTTGTTTCATAATAAATACGACCGATATATTCACCAATAACCCCTAGGAATATGAGTTGAATGCCGCCAATAAATAGTATAGCGGAAATGAGAGTAAAGTAACCAGGAACTTCCACACCACCAAGGATGATTTGAACGAACGTAGTGATTACATATAAAAGTCCAAAAATGGTTGTTAGTAATCCGAGATATATAGATAGACGTAACGGTTTATTATTGAATGAAATTACACCATCAATTCCGTAATTTAATAATTTCGAGAAGGTCCATTTACTTTCTCCATCAGAACGTAATACATTTTCATATTCAATGATTAATTCGTTATAACCGATCCAAGAGAATAAGCCTTTCGAAAATCGGTTGTATTCACTTAAAGATACTAAAGAATCCACTGCTCTTCGGCTTAAAAGTCTAAAGTCACCAATACCATCTACTAATTCAATATCTACAAATTTATTCATTACTTTATAGTAAAGACGAGAGACGAAAGAGCGAACGGGTGAATCACCAGTTCTTGTCCTTTTTGCAATGACTTGGTCGTAGCCGTCGTTATATCCTTCTAACAGTTCTTTTATTAATGTAGGAGGGTGTTGTAAGTCAGCATCCATAATAACGATTGCATCGCCTGTAGCATATTTTAAACCTGCTAACATTGCAGCTTCTTTTCCGAAGTTTCGACTAAACGATATATAGTGTACCGATGAATCTGCACTAGCTAAATCACGTAAAATATTTAAGGTATCATCTTTACTACCATCATTAACAAAAACAAATTCATAATCGGTAGTTAATTTATGAATTTCAAGAGAAGTCTCTGAATAAAAGGCACGAAGCACCTTTTCCTCATTGTAGCATGGTACAACGATTGAAAGAGTCATTTTTGACACTCCTTGTTTGTAGTGGGTTAAAACAATGTTATGCGTTTTTACATGAAGCTATCCAATTGGATAGCTTCATGATTCATTGATTGCTCATTATTGCTTTTTAAAAGAAAATTTTCGTCGTGCTTTTGGATTTGTGAAAATCAGTAAAGCTACACAAATAATTAGTGAGATAATTGATATAATCATACCTAATTTGAAGTAAGGTGTAACGTAAGTCATTTCGATTACATGTGAGCCTTTTGTAATGGGAACACCGATAAAGGCAGAATTCGCTTTCGTAAATTCCTTTTCTTTTCCATCAATTTTTATAGTCCAACCTTTACTATATGGAACAGATAAATATAGGAGCCCGTCTTTATTTGAGTTAATATCTCCTTTTAAATAATTGTTCTTATAATAAATATTTTCAAGTCTATTTTCAGTTAATTTTTTTGTTTCTTTTTGTACACTTTCATAGTTTACAATATTTGCTTGTAAGTCACCTAATTCATACTCACCTGCCACATCAATAGAGATAGTTAGGTTTTCTGGACGCTCATTGCCTAAATTGTAAACAAATCTTTCTAACGGATACGAGTATGCACCAGCATCGTCACCTTTTCCTATCATTTTTCCATTAACAGCTGCATTGAATGTACCTGCATTTTTCAACTTTAATTCTATTAGTAGATCACCAGGCGTATTAGGATAATTGATAGGTACGATCATATTTCCATAGCCATGAATAATTAGTTTATTTCCTTCTTTTTCCATGTTTTCGAATTTTGCTTTTTCCGTTTTAATAGATACTGCCTTTGATTTAAGATCTTGTTTATTAAAATGGTTTAATGAAAATTCTTTTGTATTATTAACGACAACAGCATGTAATAATAATTGATCACGCTGAGCGAAGTTTAATTTAGAAAACTCTTCTTCACTTATAGCCGAATCATATACATATCCTAACGGTAAAGCATAGTCGTTTTTGTAAATATTATATGGTCCTACTTGCTGTAATAGTTTATATCCATAAGGTACATTCTTTGGATCTGTATCAGCACTTAATACGCGATATTTTACACCTAGCATATTTTCAAGTAGTAGTCGGCTATCAGCTTGATAAAACATTGAAGGTGTATCGTACATTTGGAATACGCCGTATTTATTTTTCATAAAGTCATGGACATAATAGTTAACCAAGCTTTGATACGTACTTACGCCATGATAGCCTTGTAGCATTGGCGTGTTGTATTCGCTATATGGATTAAGGATACGATAAAAGTCTTTATCATGTTCTTGTATGTAGCGAATTGCAGCAATTTCTTCTTTATTATCATAGCCTGGTTCGTGTAACTTTTCTGGTGAAATCTGACTCTGTCCGTAAACGGTACTAAGTATATTATTCGCATACATATAATTCATAGAAATTGTGCTAACGAGCATGTTCAATACAACTAAAAATTGTATGAAAGGTTTAGAAATATAACGCCATAAACATACTGTAATAACAGAAAGAGCGACGGTTCCGAGTAAAATGTTATCAACGTCCTGTAAAGGCTTATCAGTTACATTTATATTTGCTTTTCTATAAAATGCATAAATGAATAATCCTATAGATACTAATAGACTTATTAAATAAGGTAATTTGTAGTCTTTCTTATGAATAACCATCCAATCTAAGATGTATGCAATTGTTTGGGCAATGACAAATACAAATAAATAAAACCATCTGGATTGCATTGCTGAAAAACCATTAAATACAGAATATGTATATGGAAGCATAAACAGAATGAACATGAATAACGTAAAGAATACTTTATTTTTAACGAGTTTATCACGTATAAACATTCCAAATACGATTAAGAATAAAATTAAAGCTGGTAAAGCTAGTTGATGATTTTCAGCACTATACATGAAGAAAATATTTTCCATTAAATCTTTATAAAACTTATCTTCAAATAATAGTGGTATCTCAAACTTTTTTGATAGTCGATCGGCGCTAAATACGGCATTAACTGATGGGAGGAAGCAAACGGCGGCTAAACCGAGTGATAGTCCGTACAATAAGCCGATTCTAATATAATAAGTTAGAAAAGAGACAATCGTTTTATTTTGTTGTGTCGCAAAGTATTGGAATAATGCATAAATGAATATGAAAATACTTGTGATAAAAGCAAAATAAAAATTTGATGCTAACATTAAAGTAGCAGCGATTAGGAAAAATCCGCGCTTCTTTTCAATAATATATTTATCAAGTCCCCATATTACTAATGGTAAAAATACAATGGCATCAGCCATGAAATCCCATAGTAAAGAGTGGCGGATGAAAGTAATACAGCCACCATATATAATAGCAGCAACAAAAGATGAGAATGCTGTTTTATTATGGTAACGTAAAGAGCCATACATGAATAACATAGCTAAAAAGTTTTTTAAAATACTCATGTATAATTTCACGTCATACACGTGCTCAAGACTTAGTTTAGGTAGTAACAGTGTAATCCAGAAAAACGGTGATGTGCTGTAATAATAACTAAACTCTCCAAATAAATCTCCACCTAACCCATAATCAAAAGACCAAAAAAGGTTGCCATCTTTAAAGGCATGTTGCAGAAGAAACGTAAAGAAGCCAAATTGGCGTAACGCATCCCCTGTACCAGAAAAGGCTTGATTAGATGTTAAAAAGAAATAATGAAAAGCAAAAGCACACAATAATAATATTGGCATAATTATTATCGTTTTCTTGGAAAAGAATTTATTATTCGGCTTTATGCTCATAAAAATTGATAATCCTCCTTTAAAAGTTTTTATCATGTAGCAACTAGCTTTTAGGTAGCATATAAAAACACACCAATTTTTAAAGGTGTGTTCTTTAGTTTTAACATGAGAAAATATATATTTTTGTTGAAGCATATATATTTTTACAGGCGTTGAAATTCATAGTTTACATGTAATTTAGTATAAGGCATTTTCAGAAAGTAAGTCAATTTGACCTGGAATATATAGAATTTTTTTACTGAAGAAAAATGGTGGTATATAAAAAAACAAAAAGCTTTTCCATTTTTAAATAGGAAAAGCTTTTTGTTTTTAAGCATATTTGCGAATGAGTTTTTGTTTTATAAACTCTAAAACGAATCCACGTATTTGAGGGTCAATTAAAACCCCGATTATACCGTATAGTATACCAGTAAGCGTTAAAGCAACTAATGGTGGTAAGCTACTTAATGTAAATCGGTATATGCCGTAACTAATAAGAAAGGCTAAGGAATTAAATATAATTCCTTTAACTAATAATTGTATGCCTTTACGAATAAAGAGGGTAAATCCGATTAATAGTGTAATTTCGGTAAGGATAGCTGCGACAGCTGCCCCCATCATTCCGTATTTACTACCTAATACAATATAACCTATGATGGCAACAACTAATCCAATAGTCATTGTTGTTGCACGTTTCCATTGCTGGCCAATTGTTGTTAAATTGTCGGCTAGTGGATAGTTAATTGATTGTAAAATAACCATAAACGCTAAAATAGCAAGAGCGTCACCGGCGGGAGCGTACTTTTCTCCTAATAAACTAACAATCCAGAAACTTGGATCAGCAATAAAGGGGATAGAAATTCCCATTCCTAAAAAAGACATAAGTTTTAATTCAAAACTTGATAATTTTCTATGTTCTTCAATGTTTTTCTCATTACCAAAAGCAAAAAGCCTTGGATAAAAGGCAGCTGCAATTACTCCAGGTATTTGATATAGTACAGCAGGTATTTTAGATGCAGCACCAAAGAATCCAACTTGATTATATGTTGAAACCTTTTCTAATATAATAGGCCCCAATTGTGGTAAGAGCATAATGATGATTCCATTGATTGTGAAAATAAGTAGTTGATCTAAAATACCTTTATCCCAACCCTTATGGACTTCTGTATAGCGTATTGTCATTATAAAGGCGATAACACCTGTTACAAGACTAGATACTCCGTACATAGCAGCAACCATCATAAGTGACCATTGAAAAGACATTCCTAGTAATAAGGCAGCGGCAGCTGTTACACCTTGTAGTACAGAAATAATAGCTGTAAATTGCATGCGTTCTGTTACTTGGAAGTAAGCCATTCCAATACCTTGTAAAGTTGCTCCGAACATTGTCGGTAGAACAACCCAATATACCATCGCACGTAAGTAAGCATCGGGATAGAAGAACTGGGCAAAAATGGCGAAGAGTACAGAAATTACGATAGCTAATATTAAACGAATACGTAAATAACTACTTATTAGTACACTAATATTAGCGTCGCTTCTCGTTCCTTCACGCATAAACGTATGTGTCAAACCTGCATCTGTAAAGTAACAAATAACAGCTGAAACTGCTAATGCAGTTGTAAACATACCGTAATCCTCTGGAGAAACATATCTTGCAAAGAGAATTGTTGCAATGGCCAGTACAAAGCGGACAGTAATGTTTCCTACAAATAGGTAGGATGCGTTTTTTAGAATTTTATTTGTTTTCATGAGAAAGGACCTTTCTATTCTTTAGGACCCGGTTAGCTTGTCCTATTTGTAAATTTGATTTGTTCACAGAAAGAGAGAGTATCGTTATATTTTCAGTTTAAGAAAACATAAATTTAATTCGTACAAACCAAAGCATTGCATATAGCTTTTTACTACGCTTTCCATTTTTTGAATAGATTTTACGGCAATATCTCTTTATATCTTTTTTGATTAATTGAACTTGGGCATTATTTAATTGAGAGTTTTCTTTAATGTATATACAAGCATTATTGATAACCGTATAAGGGAATAAATAAGTCTCAAGAATTTCAATAAGTGACTGAGAATCATTTGTAATGAAATCTTGAGATTTATTATGTACCCAGTCCTTCATACGATTGAATACTTCCAGCTCTTTTGTTGTTTTTAATTCATAATCTTTATACTTAGAAGAAAGATTTCCTTCTGATAAGATTCTATAATATGTTAAGTATTCATCGACATAACATACATTTATCACACTCATAAGCTTAAATAAAAACTCCAAGTCTTCGCCCCAACTACATCCTGGTGTAAAACGAATGTTATGATCCATTACGATGGATCGTTTGAAAATCCAAGTACTTGTTTGAGCAACAACTTGATGTGTTAGGAATGCTTTTGCCATATCGCCTTTAATAAAGTTTGTTGTATGTTCAACCTTCTCGCCTGTTTCTTCGTAGAAATTCATATAACCACAATAGCACGCGTCCATGTTGTTTTTATGCATACTTTCGACTTGCTTCTCAATTTTAGTTGGATGCCATAAGTCATCACTATCAAGGAAAGCGACATATTCTCCGCTAGCACTTTCGATACCTGTATTACGAGCTACCGAAACACCTTGGTTTTTTTGATGAACGTATTTTACTTGCCCTGTATATTTTTCGGCAAGGTTTTTCACGATAGAAGGTGATTGATCTTTACTTCCATCATCTACAATTACAATTTCAATGTTTTTATATGTTTGATCTAGTATTGACTGCATCGTTTCTTCAATATATTTTTCCGTGTTATACAGAGGTATGACAACAGAAACAAGTTGCTTTTGTTCCATCATAGAATTTTTATCTCCTCAAGTTTTTTATGTCTTGCACCATATATACAAGCCCTTTGAAAGGGAGAAGATTACAAGAACATCTGTATAAGTTTAACGCATATAAACTTTGTAAATCAACTTTCTATTAAAAAGGTGGCGGGAAGTGAGATTCTTATGGTTAATTCTCGTATTTCAAACAGCTTTAACATGTCTATTGCATATAAATTCTTATTCATACCATTTTAACTTATTAGTAAGTAGGATGTATTTATTGTAACGATTGTGAAGGCGAATAAATTATTATTGAGAATAAAAAAACCTCTTAATTTTTTAAATAAATTAAGAGGTTTTTTATATTAACTTTGAAATATTAGGTTAGTCTTTGTCTGGCTTAGTTGCATTTAATTTTTGCTTTAGTAACGCATAATCTTGCGTTAATGTTACAAGTTGATGATGTTGTTTAGAAATTTTTCTTGTTAGGTCGAAAATTAAGATGAAACAGAATAATAGTCCAAATAAGAATAAAATGGAAGGGGGATATTCTACTTTTAATAGTTTTCCAATCCAGTTTATAATTTTATCAGTAGAACTTAAAATAGCCATTGCAATACAAACTAAAATCCATAAAATAGCATATTTCGTTTCTAAAGTTCCACGGCGAATGGAATTAATAATTAATAATAATAATAATAAAATAAAGATGAATGAAAAGGTAATTATAGGCATTTATTATCAACCTTTCACGATTTTTTGCATCAATATAGCAAGGCTTACTTTAATCATGTAATATGCAGATTTAAAAGGTGTGATGGAAGATTGTCCACCTTGTCGTTCTTGCATATTTACAGATATTTCATTAATGCGAAGTTTTTTCTTTTTTAAATGAATAAGAACTTCTGGTTCTGGATAATCTTTTGGATAGTTGTGTGCAAAAATTTTAATTACTTCTCGATTGATAGCACGATATCCAGAAGTTGGATCCATAAATGTTTGTTTTGTTAGTACTTTCAATAGAGCAGTAAAATAAAAAATACCGATCCTTCTAGAAATACTACCTTTATATGTTGTTTTTTCTGTAAAACGTGACCCTAGCACCATATCGCATTCATCTTCAGCGATAGGCTTTATAATTTTATATAAATCATCTGGATTATGTTGTCCATCAGCATCGAACTGAATCGCAATATCATATCCGTTCTCATATGCGTATTTATATCCAGTTTGTACAGCTGAGCCAATACCTAGGTTATATGGTAAATTCACAAGGTGAACAGGAAAATCTTTTACGATTTGAGCTGTTTTATCGTGTGATCCATCATTAATAACGCAAATGCTTAATCCTGTAAAATGCTGTTTTAGTTTTAATAATCTTGTTAATGTATCTGCAATTGCTTCTTCCTCGTTATACGCTGGAATAATAATTAACGTTTTTGGTATTGAAATTGGTACTTCAATAGTCATTACCGCACCATCCCTTATATACTTAATCATATTATGGTTATTTTTAAACGAACTTTATTTAATATACCATTAACAGTATAACAAAATAAAGGAAAAGCTGATGCATGATTTAGGAGAACAGATTGAGAATAAAATGGTAAGAGGTGATATTTTGTATAAAAAAATACATGCAAGGAAGAACCTGTGCATGTATGATGAAAAGATTGTATTAAATATTCCAAGGCTTACTTAAAGTTAAAACCTCAGCCATCTCTTTACTTTTTAAACGTCCCTTTTTTCGGTTTTCCGCGCGTTCTAAACCGGTTGTGTGTAACCAATGTTCTTCTTCAGTTTCAGGGAGTACTTGTGGTACGGACGAAGGTTTTCCATCTTTTATTGCTACAAATGTAATGAAACAAGTAGCAGCAATTCTACGCTCGCCTGCTAATAAATTTTCTGCGATTACTTTTACGAAAACTTCCATTGAAGATTTCCCTGTATAACATACAAATGCTTCATAACAAACAGAATCAGCTTGGTGAATTGGAGTTAAAAAATCAACTGAATCAATAGATGCTGTCACGCAATGTTTACGACTATGTCTTGCAGCCGCAATTGAAGCAATACTATCAATTTCTGCTAATAATTTCCCTCCAAAAAGTGTTTGGTGATTATTTAAATCGTTAGGAAAAACACGTGTTGTCTTAATTGCTTTAGATTCTCGCATGAATTTCTTTTCCATATATTCAGCCCCTATAGTCTGTTTTCAATCAGAATAATATGTGTAAGCGGATTACTCATATTAGATATTTAATGAAGTAAAGTGTATTCCAAAAGAGGATTATTTAAACTTCTGTATTTGTATTCATGTAACTGAAAGAAAATTTATTTTATCTAAAATGTAGTGTAAAAGAGGATTCGCTTACATTGCAAGTAAAAAGTAATGACTATGTATTTGTCATAGAAATTCTCTATCAGCCGTGTACCCATTCATGATAGAATCGTTTTGTTATGAATGGAAATAGAGGTGCAATGGACATATGAATCATATACAAACAAATTTTTCATCTTTCTTCAATAAAATTACGATCGGTGCGATGCTCGCATTTTTTGTTTATAGTTGTTGGGCAGCATTTGAGACAAGTAAGCAATTCTTTGGAGGAAGTACAACAAGTGTAACCATCATATTGGCAATTTTCTTCATACTTATTTTGTTAGTGGCATCAATTCTACAATATCGTTTTACAGATAAACAATTTCTTATTTTTCTTATAAGTATATCTATAGTTGCGAGACTTAGTATGATGTTATTTGTAGACGTTCCAATAATTGGTGATATGAAAGTGATGTATGAGTCTGCAAAGCAGATTGCAATTGGTAATAATATAGAGACTGTAACTCATTTGCCTTTTATTATATATGAGTCAGTAATTATTCGTATATTTGGTGATACATTATTCGCTTTACAACTATTTAATGTGTTATTTTGCGCAGGAACCGCATTTTTTATTTATCGTATTGCGGCGATGGTTTTTGGAGAAGAATGCGGTCGTATTGCTTCTATATTTTATGCTCTGTATATTCCAAATATATTGCTGAGTTCTGTATTAACTCCTGAGTCACTTGCAATATTTTTATTTTATTTTGCTTGTTACATACTTTTATATAAAGGGTTAGATCATCCTTATATGTGGGTGTTTTCAGCGATTTTATTTGCATTTAGTAATATGATTTTTCCAATGGGATTATTTCTTCCTATTTTTATCACTGTATATGTATTATTAATTGAAGTGTTTCAATCAGCAACGAAACAAAAAGTGTTACTAAAGATGGTAGGGATACTTATTCTATTTTATAGTACTCATTTTGGTGTGAATTATGGAATTAAGGCGATGGGATTGTCACAATATACGATTTCGAATGAGACGTATGTTCAATCTGTCTTAATTGGAAAAACGAAACATGAGGAAAAAATATCGAAAAATCAAAGTGTAACAGAGCATATTGATCAAAAGTTAAAAGAGATTGAGGGAGAAAGATTTAAACTTTTAGAGCCGATGATAAATCAGTTTTCAGATGAGGGGATAAATTCTATTCTTTTCAAATGTGAAAGACTGATATATATAGCCGTAACATTGTTTATGACTATAGCTCTATTACACTTTCTTATTAAGAAACAACAAAATGAGGGATATATGTTGTTCTTATTTTTAATTAGTGGCTACGTCTTGTTAAGGCTGTTCCAAGTAGATATGGCATATTACAATGTAATTATGCCGGCAGTGTTTATTTTGCAGAGCTTTGGTGTTTATATGAGTTATGTGTATTGTCAAAAAATATTTTTCAGAAAATAAAAAGAATCCATTCTGGATTCTTTTTTTTGATGGAAGATGAAATTTAGTAGTCAGTGCAAATGGAAAGTATGCCTGACCTGAATTTTATCCCGCTATTTTCCGGACAGTAAGCCACCCACCTCAAAATTCAGCGAAAGCAAAGAAGTTAGGTGGGGGCCCTGCTACTCGTAAAATCCCGATTGGTGAGGGCTGATTATATCTTATCGATTTAGTTCTAGTTGTAAATTATCGGCTGTTAGAGCCATTTGTGAGGAATCATCTTGAATTCCTTTCATTACTTGTGAAATAGCTTGTAGCTCATGTTCAATTTTCTTATTCTGTTCTTTTGAGTTAGACATATCTTTTACAATTTCTTGGAAGTATCGATCTGTTGCCGACATACTATCGGTTCCTTCTGATACGAGAGAGCTAATTTGTTTCACGGAAGACGAGACACGGGTAATTTGTTCATTTGTTTTTTCGACGAGCTTTGTAACGTTAAATATAGATTCTTTCGTTTGCTCTGATAATTTTCGGATTTCACCAGCAACAACAGAAAACCCCTTCCCAAATTCTCCAGCACGTGCAGACTCGATAGCAGCATTTAGTGCGAGTAAATTTGTTTGCTCCGCGATTGATTTAACGATATCTATGATTTCGTTAATTTTGTTAGAAATATCGAGAAGTTCATGAGTATCTGTAATAATCGTTTCCATATTCATTTGAATAGATCCCATTCGTTTGTTTTGCTGGTTTAATTGTTCTTTCCCTTTATTCGCTTTTTCTTCAGATGTTGTAGCTAATGATGTACCTGTTTTAGCAATTTCTACAATAGTTTCAGATTTAGCGGTTAGTTTTTGAATAGAAGAGCTTGTTTTTTCAGATACAGCAGCTAATTCTGTTGCGATATGCGTAATTGTCATAGCAGTTAGTTCTTTTTCTTTCTCATGCTCTCTTTGTATTCTTTCATATTCAGATTCATAAGCCGCAAGAACAAGTTCTTGTTCAAGAGTGAATAATTTATTTATAACATTTATAGAATAGGAAAAATCATCGATTGTTGTTATTTTTGTTTGCAAAATCTTCATGATAGAGCGGAATAATTCTTGATAAGCAGCAGTATACCATTTTCGGTGTAAACCAATTTGTACATGCCTTTTGGCAATTCTAACACGCTGTTCAATAAAATCTTCATGCATATTGCCGCTGAATAATTCTTTAATATGTGTTTTTAAAGTTTGTTTTAGTTTTGGAATAGAGCTGTAACGTTCAATAATAGTAATTAAATTAGGTTGTTTTGTAATGTTGGTATAAAATTTTTCAGTAATCCAATCAATTTCTGCATAAATAAAAGGCTGTAGTACTTTTACAACTTGTAAATCTTCTTTTGAAATATGTAGCATATCCATTTGAATTTTCAATTCAGAATTAGTAGGTACATTAAAAGTTATTTGTTGGTCCTTACTTAATTCGATTATACTGGCATTTTTTTTATTAATATTTTTTTTGAAAACCCCAAGCATCATTCTTCCCCCTGTATATAAAACGTTTTCAATTTTAAAACTAATATAGAGTAATTATATATGCTTATATATAATTACTCTATATTAGTTTGTTGAATAGTATATAAATTAAGAGAATTCTAGATAGAATTCTCTTAATGGCCTTTATTAATTTTAGCATGTGTTTTAAAGAAAACAGGGAAATGCACATTATATATTACAGTGACGACACGAATAACAAATGTTACTAATAAACAAACATAGAAAGCTAATACGTGTGCCCCCATAGCGTGTGTGATTAGGAAGCTAATTGCTCCTAAGATAGAAGCGATTGCGTAAATCTCTTTTCGGAATACGTAAGGGATATCTTGAGCACAAATATCACGCAAAATACCGCCTCCAATACCTGTAATGACTCCCATTGAAACAACTAGAAATGATGCGTCAACATGATGTGACATTGCCGCGTTTGCACCAATAGCTGTAAAAACGCCTAAGCCAACAGCATCAGAAAGCATAATAACGACTTGAAGTTTATTGATGCGTTCAAAAAACATACAAGTAAATAGTGCTGATAATACACTTACGAAAAAGTAAATTGGTTTTACAAATGCGACAGGGGGCAGGTTACCAATCATGATATCACGAATAATACCGCCGCCGAGCGCAGTAGCTACAGCTAAACAAAGGACACCAAATAAATCTAAATCTTTTTTTAAACCAACTAATGTACCAGAAATGGCAGCGGCGATAATGCCAAGAAACGTAAATATATCGATTAATAACATGGCCTTAATCCCTTTCTCTTAAAGATGTTCCAGAGAAAAAATATACACTAAAGTATTGGAAATAACAATTACTTTTCGTTACATGTATAAAAACGGATAAAATACATAAAGAAAGCGTTTGAAAATGCTTAGGAGAAAACGAAGCAAGGTTAATCTTTAGTTGTAGGATAACCGAGTTGGTGTTTGTATATAATTATTAAATTTTATATATTTATAAACAAATTAACAAATGTTACTATAATGATGATAATAAGTGGAAGAGTGTTAGATAGTTTTTATAGAGATAGGGAAGGATAGCTAAAGGATAATGTTTTCTAGTACTACTTAAGCTGGATTTGGTTAGTTTCGGCATAAAAATAAGTTCTCAATTTAAATATGAGTTATGTTATAATTGCTAGGTGTGTTTTGAAGATAAAAATTATGATTAAAAGATAATGTTAAGATTTTGTATGGAGGTCTTGGAATGTTAGCAAATCAAGCTAGGGTTAGATTTGAGCATTTTTTGCTCTTTTTTATTATTTTACAGCCTGTTTTAGATTTATTAACGTCTCTTAGCATCACTTTATTAAAGTCAAATGCTACCGTTGGAATTTTAGTAAGATTCCTTATTATGGCTGTTGGTGGCATTTACATTTTAATTCAGGCAAAAGAGAAGGAAAATAGAAAGTTTTTAATTTATCTTATATTATTAGCCGGCGTTTTAGGGATAGGATTTATTAATAACAAACTAGTTAAGGATCCTATTGTACTTGGTGAAGAAGTTAAATTCGTTGCGAAAGCATTATATATATATATTATGCTGGGATCATACATTTTAGCTTTAAAATCATTGAAAAAGACAGTTAATATTAGCGATAAGGTTCGAAATAGTATTGTATATTCTACATTAATCATTAACGCAATTATGGTTATTTCTATTTCAACATCTACTGACTTTGGTAGTTATGAATGGATGAAGGTTGGTTCTCGAGGTTGGTTCTATGCAGGGAATGAACTAGGTTCAATCTTAGCTATTATTTTCCCTATTGTGGTACTATATTCTATTCAAAAAACAAAGAGCTGGAAGCACATTTTATATTGGATTCCATCACTTTTAATGATTTACTCATTAATTCAAGTTGGTACAAAAGTAGGAATGGGCTCAATTGGTGCTACGTTAGCAGTAGCAATCGGGATCATTGTACTACAATTATTATTTAATAGAAAAAATCCGAACAAAAAATCTCTTGCGCTTAACGCAGTAATTGCTATTGTCCTATTAGCTGGTGTAGTTGGAACGTTTAAACAAACGCCATTAGCGCAAAATATGGGTATTCACAATAATTATTTATCAGAGCAAAATGTGGCACAACAAGGTCAAAAAGAACAAGAAATTAAAGAGAAGCTGAAAAAAGAGCAAGAACTTAAAGCAAAAGAAGAAAATCATCATAAAGTTGAAAAGCCAGAAGAAAAGGCGAAGATAGAAGAGGAAGTTAAGAAAGAGCTTGAGAAAGAGCAAAAGAAAGAAAATCAAGAAAATCTTATCTTCAGCGGACGTCAAGTATATGAAGAAAGACATAAGCAGTTCTTTAAAGAAGCGCCATTGTCACAAAAATTACTAGGAATGGGCTATGCAGGTAACTTTAAATATAATGAACAAAAGCAGCCAGATCCAAAACTAATTGAAATGGACTTCCATGATTGGTTTTATGATTTTGGAATTATTGGTTTTGCATTATTAATGATTCCATTTATTTATTACGGGCTAAGAATTCTACTAGCATTTGCTACGAGATTTAAGGACATATTTAATATAAAATATGGAATGATTGCAGCAAGCTTATTGTTAGCATTAGGTATTGCTTATATTGCAGGACATATTTTAACAGCACCAGGAGTTGGGATTTACTTTGTAGTGGTGTTAGCTTATCTAATAGTAGACCTAGAAATTGAATGATAAAAATAAAAGCTAACTTTTGTTAGCTTTTATTTTTTAGTACAGTAAAATAAAAATAGATGGAAGCGTAGCGAGGATTTAAAGGAGGAAAAAATATGAGAATATTGCATATGAATGCAGGAGCAGAAGATGGGGGAGGGAAAACACATATTATTTCACTTCTCGATCAGTTTCCAACTGGTGAAGTAGAATTAGCAGTATTTGAAGATGGAATTGTTGCGAAGGAAGCAAGGGAGTTAGGGATAAAAGTCCATGTGTTTTCACAAAAATCGCGCTATGATTTATCCATTTTAAAGAATATAAGTGATTTTATTAATAAAGAAAAATTTGATGTAGTTCATACGCATGGTCCTAGGGCTAATTTCTATGTTTCTTTAATGAAAAAGAGAATAAAGGCAAAATGGGTAACGACTATTCATAGTGATCCATTTCAAGACTTTACTAAACAGGGCTTAAAAGGTTGGATTTTTACGAAATTAAATTTGAAAGCCTTAAAAAATATAGACTTATTTTTCGTTGTAACAAATAGATTGAAAAAAAGCTTGGCAGCATTAGGCATTTCAAATGACAAGATGCATGTTATTTATAATGGAATTGAATACGATCAGGAAAAAGCAGAAGGCTATAATAAAAAAGAAATGTTCAATATTGATGAAGATGTATTTACGGCAATTCAAGTAGCACGATTACATCCTGTCAAAGGACATGAAGTTTTATTCGATGCGTTACAACAAACAAAATTAGAGAAAATTAAAGTATTATTAGTTGGAGATGGCCCATTAGAAGAAAATCTAAAGTCATTAGCTACTGAAAAAGGGATTAACGATAAAGTAGAGTTTTTAGGACATCGTCAAGATGTAAAACAATTATTTGCGTCGTCACATGTAAATTTATTAACTTCCCATAGTGAAGGGTTCCCACTAGTTTTATTAGAAGCGGCAAACCAACGCGTACCATCAATTGTGACTAGAGCCGGAGAAATTGAACCATTAATCGTAGATGAAACTTACGGATGGATTGTGCCAACAGGTGATGGAAAGGCATTGGCATTAGCTTTAGAAGAAGCGTATGATAAGTGGAAGACCGGAGAGTTAGCAGCAATGGGTAAACATATTTATGAGCATGCTACTATGGACTTCTCACTTCAAAAACTATATGACGATACAAAAGAAACATATAAGCAATTAATAGCGAAAAACTTGTAATGATAGAGAGGATAGTTAACTATGGCAGTACAAACAGTTGATATTCTAGGCGTTCCTTTTTCTACAATGACAATGGATGAAACGGTCCAATATTTAAAAGAACAACTAGAAGCGGAGCGAACTCATACGTTTCAGGTAGTAACAGCAAATCCTGAAATTGTTATGTGCGCAAAAAAGGATGAAAAGTTCTATCAAACATTATTGAATACAGATTTAATTACACCTGATGGTATTGGGGTTGTAAAGGCAAGTGGCATGCTTGGTACACCTTTAAAAGAGCGTGTAGCAGGTTTTGATTTAATGTGTAATTTACTTGCGAAGTTATCAGAGGATAGTAAACCAGTATCTGTTTTCTTATTAGGTGCAAAGCCGCATGTTGTACAAGCTGCAGCAGATCACTTAACAAAGACATATTCAGCTGTATCCATCGCCGGGACACAAGATGGTTATTTTAAACAAGAAGACGAAGAAAATATCATTTCTCGCATTCAAGAAGCAAAACCAGATTTATTACTTGTTGCACTCGGTTTCCCAAGACAAGAGAACTTTATCCAAAACAATAAGCATCGTTTAGAAACGAAAATGGCTGTTGGAGTAGGCGGAAGTTTAGACGTATGGGCTGGAGAGGTAAAACGTGCACCAAAATGGATTCAAGCGATTCATTTAGAGTGGTTTTATAGATTATGCAGTAATCCAACACGCTGGCGTCGTCAGTTAGTATTAGCGGAATTTTTAAAAGAAGTAATGCGTTCGAAAAAGTAGCGAAATATCGCTGCTTTTTTATTTGTTCGTTTTTAATAAATTGAAAATTTAATCAGTTAGGCATCTCTACTGATTATTAGCCCTCACCAATCGGGATAGGCGTTTTACTTTTTGGGAATGATGAAGGAGAAATTTTTTACACAAAAGTATTTTACTTATACAATTCACACATGTAAAATGATGTGTAAAGACACCTGTGTGAGGAGGACTTCTAGTGGGCAAGGTAAAAGAAATTTCGAAGCGCAAACTACTTGGTATAGCTGGGCTTGGATGGCTATTTGATGCAATGGATGTCGGAATGCTTTCATTTGTAATGGTAGCCTTGCAAAAGGATTGGGGATTAACGAGCCAGGAAATGGGATGGATAGGTAGTATTAACTCAATCGGTATGGCAGTAGGAGCGCTTATTTTTGGGATACTATCAGATAAAATAGGGCGAAAATCAGTCTTTATTATTACATTATTATTATTTTCTATCGGTAGTGGTTTAACTGCGTTAACGACGACACTCGCGATGTTTCTCGTTTTACGCTTTGTAATTGGTATGGGGCTTGGCGGAGAGCTTCCGGTTGCCTCTACACTAGTATCAGAGAGTGTTGAAGCACATGAGCGTGGGAAAATTGTTGTGTTATTAGAAAGTTTTTGGGCAGGTGGATGGTTAATTGCAGCTCTTATCTCGTATTTTGTTATTCCGAAATATGGTTGGGAAGTCGCGATGGTATTGAGTGCAGTTCCAGCACTATATGCTTTATATTTAAGATGGAATTTACCGGATTCCCCAAGGTTCCAAAAAGTTGAAAAAAGACCATCTGTTATTGAAAATATAAAATCAGTTTGGTCTGGGGAATATCGTAAAGCAACAATTATGCTATGGATTCTCTGGTTTTGTGTTGTCTTTTCCTATTATGGAATGTTCCTTTGGTTACCAAGTGTAATGGTGCTAAAAGGATTTAGTTTAATAAAAAGTTTCCAATACGTACTTATTATGACATTAGCTCAACTTCCAGGATATTTCACTGCTGCTTGGTTTATTGAACGTCTCGGTCGTAAATTTGTTTTGGTTACGTATTTAATCGGAACAGCCTGCAGTGCCTATTTGTTTGGGGTTGCGGATTCATTAACAGTATTAATCGTGGCAGGTATGTTACTATCCTTCTTTAACTTAGGTGCTTGGGGAGCATTATACGCCTATACACCTGAGCAGTATCCAACCGTTATTCGTGGTACAGGTGCAGGAATGGCAGCAGCATTTGGGCGTATTGGTGGTATTCTTGGGCCACTATTAGTGGGGTATTTAGTTGCCTCAGAAGCTTCACTATCATTAATATTTACGATTTTCTGCGGATCAATTTTAATTGGTGTATTCGCTGTAGTAATACTTGGACAGGAAACGAAGCAACGAGAATTAGTATAAAATGAAATTTTAAACGTATCCCTGACCGTTTATTATCCTACACTACTCGGCTCTTTCTAGGCAGTTAATGTAGGATAAAAGGGGAGAGGAAACCGAAGTGGTTTCCTTTTTTCTGTTTTTTTAGATAAATAATGGTATAGTAAGAAAAAGGGATTATTTCTTATAAAAGCGAATGTATACAGCAGGACATATGGACAAAGAATTAGGTGGTTGAAGAAATGAAAATTTTACTGATCATGGAAGAGGCAGAAGAGAGAAGAGAGTTAGCTGAAAATTTCACTGAAAATATGAGAAATGTAGAATGTTTTGAAGCAAAGACAGGAACAGAATCTTTATTTATGATGAAAAAACATATACCAGACTTTGTTTTTTTAAGTTCCAAATTACTAGATGGTACTGGTTTTGAATATGCAAGTTTATTACGAGAAATAAATTGCTATACAAAATTTATTTTTGTAGGTGAAAACATAGAGGAATCTATTACAGCTTTTCGTTTCCAAGCATTTTATTATTTATTACGACCATTTCGTGAAGAAGATTTACAATTTCTTTTATATAAAATAGGTAAAGAACAAGGTGAGAAAGCAAAGAGTTATTTGCGGAAACTACCGATAGAAAGTCAAGAGGGTATACGATATATGCTCCCAGAAGATATTGTATATGTAAGTAAAAATAAAGAAAATAAAACTGTTTCAATTTACACAACGAATAATCAGTATATTTCAACATATACACTTCAGGAATTAGAAAATAAGCTAAATGCATATGATTTTTTACGTGTGCATAAAAGCTATTTAATTAATATGTCATATGTAAAAGAACTGAAACCTTATTATAATGGCACGTATAATTTGTATTTAGATAGGTATGATGAGCAACCGATTCCAGTCAGTCGTAATTATGTAAAACGTCTTCGAAATAACATTGAATTATAGTAGGTAATGATAGTATTTTAACATGATAAACTGAAAATCCTTCATGATAAGGAGGATTCAAGTTAAATATTCAGAAAATTTAGTACAATCTCCACTAAGAAATAGTATTGGGGGAATTGTATGTGAAGACATTGAAATCGATCTTACTTTGGGGCGTTATTACAGCAGTAGGAGCAGGTGCTTTTGGGGTAATAGCTTTATCACAAGGTGAAACCATTAATGCTGTATGGCTCTTAGTAGCTGCCGTATGTGTATATGCAGTTGCTTATCGTTTTTATAGTAGATTTATAGCGAGAAAGGTTTTTAATTTAGATGATAATCGGCAAACACCAGCCCATACATTAAACGATGGGAAAGACTATGTTCCAACAAATAAGTGGGTATTGTTTGGGCATCACTTTGCAGCGATTGCTGGGGCGGGACCTTTAGTAGGACCGATTTTAGCAGCACAAATGGGATATTTACCAGGGACCATTTGGATTATCGTTGGGGTAGTTGTTGCGGGGGCTGTCCAAGATTTTGTCATTTTATTTGCTTCGATGAGACGTAATGGTAAATCGTTAGGAGAAATGATCAAGGATGAGATTGGACCTGTTACAGGACTAATTGCAATGATAGGTATTTTAGGAATTATGATTATTTTATTAGCAGTATTAGCGTTAGTCGTAGTAAAGGCACTGATCGGAAGTCCTTGGGGAATGTTTACGATAGCAGCAACTATTCCTATCGCTATTTTAATGGGAGTTTATATGCGCTATATTAGGCCTGGTCGTGTTGGAGAAGGGTCAGTAATTGGTATTATCCTACTTATTTTATCTCTTATTGGAGGACAGTATGTAGCAGAAAATCCAACACTTGCAAGTATGTTCACATTTAGTGGTGAAACAATTGCTATTATGCTTATTGTATATGGATTTATTGCATCTGCATTACCAGTTTGGATGTTATTAGCACCACGTGATTATTTAAGTACGTTTTTAAAAGTTGGAACAATCGTTGGCTTGGCGATTGGCATTTTAATTGTAGCACCCGATTTACAAATGCCAGCAGTTTCGCAATTTATTGATGGAACTGGTCCTGTTTTCTCCGGTAATTTATTCCCGTTCTTATTCATTACGATTGCCTGTGGTGCGGTCTCTGGATTCCATGCTCTCGTTTCATCTGGTACAACTCCAAAAATGATTGAGCAAGAGGGACATGCACAGCCAATCGGTTACGGAGCAATGTTAATGGAGTCGTTTGTAGCAGCGATGGCAATGATTGCAGCTTGTGTATTAACGCCAGGAACTTATTTTGCGATTAATAGTCCGGCGGCACTTATTGGTACGGATGTATCGCAGGCAGCTCAAGTTATTTCTTCATGGGGATTCGCTATTACACCAAATGAACTAAAAGAACTTGCTGTAAATGTTGGAGAGCAAACAATTTTATCACGTACAGGTGGCGCACCAACGTTAGCGATAGGTATGGCATATATTTTCTCACAAGTAATAGGTGGAACGGCGATGATGGCATTCTGGTATCATTTTGCCATTCTTTTTGAAGCACTATTTATTTTAACAACGATTGACGCAGGAACGCGTGTAGGACGATTTATGATTCAAGATATTTTAGGGCATGTATATAAGCCGTTTGCGAAAACAGATTCTACATTAGCGAATGTAATAGCTACAACGTTATGTGTATTAGGGTGGGGATATTTCTTATACCAAGGGGTAATAGATCCGCTCGGTGGAATTAATACATTATGGCCACTTTTCGGTATTGCAAATCAAATGTTAGCGGGTATCGCATTATTACTTGGAACGACAATTTTGTTCAAAATGGGGAAAAAGGCGTATGTTTGGGTAACACTTATTCCAACTGTGGGATTGCTTATTGTAACGATGACAGCTGGTTATCAAAAGCTATTTCACGAAAATCCTAAAATCGGATTTCTATCTCACGCGAAGGTATTCCAGGGAGCGTTAGATGAAGGAAAAGTGTTAGCACCAGCTAAAAATGTTTCTCAAATGAAGCAAATTATTTTTAATGATTATATCGATGCAGCGCTTTGTGGGATTTTTATGATAGTTGTAATTGCTGTGTTAATTTCAGCACTTCGAATTTGGATCCAAGTATTAAGAAATAAGCCAATGCCGTTAAAAGAGGCACCATATATTCCTAGAGATGAAAGTGAGTCGAGGAACTATGCTTAAAAAGCTGTGGCAAGTATGGGAGGAAAGGAAGCGCTTTATTAGTTTGCTTGTTGGGGTACCAAGTTATGAAGTATACGTAGAGCATATGAAAAAGCATCATCCAGAAGAAGAGGTTGTATGTCAAAAGCAGTTTTTTGCTGAGGCACAAGAAGCGAGATTTAACGCAAAGGGTGGAAAAATATCACGTTGTTGTTAATGAAAAAGGGCGAGCTTTCGCCCTTTTTATTTTTTTGCTGTTCCACGTGAAACAGCAAAAACAAACAAAAAACTTTGGGAATTAAAGGTATTTCGTATACAATAAAGTAAGGAAAGGGATAGATAGAAAAGTAAGGAGATTATTTTATGTTAAGGGACTTATTTGTAAATACAACAATTATTCTTTCCTTTATTTTTGTTGGAGGTCAGCTTTTAAGAGATAAGCCGTTAAAAGAAGGATTCTCTTTTGGGCAGAAATGTGTAGTGGGCATTTTTACTGGGATATTAGGTATATTACTAATGTATTTCGGTGTTCATGTTGGTACTATCTTATTGGATTTACGCTACTTAGCGGTTATTCTAGCTGTTATTATTGGAGGGCCGATAGCGAGTACTATAACAATTGGTATGATTTTAGTAACAAGGCTGTTGTTTATGGATTATTCATTAGCTTCTCAAGTGGCTTTTTATACAATCATTGCGATAGGAATAGGGAGTATCTTTATTTCGCGAATGAAGCTTTCTTTAGGGGAAAAGTGGGTATGGTTACACGCATATATTTTATCTATTCTAATCCCAGCGTTATATATATGGCTAATTAAAGACATTCACATAGTGGGATTATATTTAATTTCTAGTATTATTACAGGTTACATAACATTCATAAGTGCAAAATATGTTTTACAATCCAATGGGTTATTTCAAACGATGAAGCAATACGCAACGATAGATGCATTGACAAGCCTAGGAAACGTAAGACAATTTGATTTAGAGATGAATCGTCATATTGGTAATAAGCGTATGAAAAATGATTCACTTTGTTTACTACTTATAGATATTGACCACTTTAAGCATGTAAATGATACGTATGGGCACCCAGCGGGAGACGAAGTGTTAAAACAAGTAGGGCATATTTTGCGAGAAATGTCAGCATTTCCGGATTTGGTTTTTCGAAAGGGTGGAGAGGAGTTTGCGCTTTTGATACCAAGGAAAGGAATAGCTTATGGAATTCGTATTGGGGAGCAAACTCGTATAGCTGTTGAAAAACATTCATTTCAATTGTTAGATGGAACGAAAATAAAAATTACAGTTTCGGTAGGGATTTCAGAATATAAAGAATCACCAGAGCAATTTATTCAAGCGGCGGATGATGCGTTATACTACTCGAAACGAAATGGTAGAAATAAGGTTAGTTCTGCATCTTAAAGATAAGATGACCAGAAGACATAAAGCTTATAAAAACACTCACAGAGGCAATGTATGAACCTTGTGAGTGTTTTTATTTATATATTAGACAAGTTCTTTTGATACAACGAATTTACGATATGCACCATGGTGAGTTGGACCTACGTATTCGTTAATTTTGAATGAGTAACGAATAGCAGCTGTGATGAATTCTTTAGCAGTTTTTACTGCTTCTTTCACAGGTTTTCCTTTTGCAAGTTCTGCAGTAATTGCAGCAGAATATGTACAACCTGCACCGTGTGTATTGGTTGTATCGATTTTTTCTGATTCTAGAAGATCGAATGTTTCTCCATCGTATAGGACGTCGATTGCAGTTTCTGTACCAAGTTTGCTTCCGCCTTTAATTAGTACGTATTTGGCACCTAAAGCATGGATTTTCTTCGCTGCTTCTTTCATGTCCTCAAGAGAATTAATTTTCACACCGCTTAATTGGTAAGCTTCAAATAAGTTTGGCGTTACAACTAATGCCTTTGGCACAAGAACGTCACGTAAGCAATCGTTCGTTTCAGGATGTAATGCTTCATCTGCACCTTTACATACCATAACAGGGTCAACTACTACATTTTTGAAATTGTGCTTTTCAATTGTTTCTGCAACCATTTCAATAATTTCTACTGATCCAAGCATACCTGTTTTTAAAGCGTCTACGCCAACACCTTCAATTGTTGTTTCTAATTGTGGTTTTAATGTAGAAGCTGGGATTGGAAATACGTTATGTGCTCAACCGTTATGTGGATCCATCGTTACGATTGTTGTAAGAGATGTCATTCCGTATACGCCAAGTTCTTGGAATGTTTTTAAATCTGCTTGTATACCAGCACCGCCACTTGTGTCAGAACCAGCGATAGTAAGTGCTTTATTTAATGTCATTATGAAAGCCCCCTCAAGTGATATAATGAAAACTATGTTTTCACCATTATATCAATGTTACGAATAAGTACAAAGTGAAAAGTAGATGATTTATTTTAAGAGCTATTTAAAATCTTGTATGCAGGAGACTGAGTATGTTTCGAGATAATCGTACAAATGAATTAGTTATATTAAAGGAAATTGCAGAAACTTTAAATACATCAAATGATACATATCATGTATTGCAAGCTGTCCTAGAGAAATTACTAAGTGTGACAGGCTTAACGACAGGATGGATTTTTCTTGCGGATGAAAATGGGAAGTATACGAAGTTGATTGATTACCAATTACCAGAGGCACTTACATATGAAAATAAACGCCCGATGTGCGAAGGTGAGTGTTGGTGTTTACGAGGTTTTGTAGATGGGAAATTAGAGAGAGCCGTTAATATTATTGAATGTAAAAGAATTAATAATGCAATTGAATATAATTGGGGAGATACGGAGGGTATTCTTCATCATGCTACGGTGCCTTTAAAAGCTGGAGGAGAAAAATTTGGGTTGTTAAATGTTGCAAGTCCGGGTAAAACACATTTTTCGGAAGAAGAATTAGTATTACTCCAATCGGTTGCTTTCCAAATTGGTACGGCTTTAAAGCGAACGAAATTATATGAAAATGAAAAGAGAAGAGCACATTATTATGTGAAATTAGAGCGTTTCATTCAAGATTTAAAAACGATTCATAAGTTTAATGTACTACCTGAAAAGGTGGTAAATCACGTAGGTGAGGTATTTCAATGGAATCAAGTGGCACTTTTTATTAGGGAGGAAAAAGAACTATCTTTGCGAGCGTCTTACGTTCAGGAAGAGTTACAAGAGGATGTAAAAGAGGCGGCTAAGAAGGCGTTAGAACAAGATGAACCAGTTCTAATAAAACATCAAATAGGACATAATGTACATCTAAATCGAGCTGTTATCGCTACGCCAATACATATTCAAAACCATATATTTGGTGTTTTATGTGTTAGCTTGAATAATGGAGAGTTTGATGCTAATACAATAGATGTAATTCAAGCACTATCTAACCATGTTTCGTTAATAATAGAGAATTTGAGGTTAAACGAGCAGCGCCGTGAACTTGTACGAATGGAAGAAAGAAATCGGCTAGCAAGAGATTTACATGATTCTGTTTCGCAAAAATTATTTTCATTAACCTTTATGACAAAAGGCGCCGAGGCAGTTTTAAAAGGTAAAAATGAAAAGGTAGATCAATCTTTGCATGAGATGCGTGAACTTGCGCAAGGAGCTTTGAAAGAAATGAGGACATTAATTTGGCAGCTTCGCCCGGCAGGATTAGAAAAAGGATTATTGCCAGCTCTAAAGCAGTACGGTGAAAATTTGGGACTGAAAATTAGGGAGCAAGTTACGGGTGTTCGTGAATTACCTCGTGTAGTAGAAGAAGCTTTGTGGCGCATTGGCCAAGAAGCACTGAACAATGTAAGTAAGCATGCAGGTGTAAAAGAAGCGACGATTTATTTTACAGTGAATGAGAAAAATGTATCATTAGAAATAGTTGATCAAGGAAAGGGCTTTGTGGAAAAGAATATAAAAGAAAAGAAATCACTAGGTATGACTACGATGCGTGAAAGAGTAGAATTAGTTGGTGGAACAATTAAAATTGTAAGTAGTAATAAACGAACGAGCGTAAAAGTAAATGTACCATTATGATGTGAAAATGAGGGAAGTTTGTGAAAATAAAAGTATTGTTAGTTGATGATCATACAGTCGTTTTAAAAGGATTAGCATTTTTCTTAAGTACGCAAGAAGATTTAGAGTTAGTTGGAGAAGCGAATAATGGGAAAGAAGCGTTAGTGAAAGTAGGAGAAACAAATCCTGATGTTATATTAATGGATTTATATATGCCTGAAATGGATGGTGTTGAGGCGACGGCATATATTAAAAAAGAGTATCCAAATGTGAAAGTAATTGTGTTAACTAGCTTTTCTGATCAGGCGCATGTGTTACCTGCATTAAGGGCTGGAGCAAGTGGATATATTTTAAAAGATGTAGAACCGGATCAGCTTGTTGAAGCTATTCGAAGCGCATATAAAGGTAATATTCAATTACATCCGGATATAGCAAATGCTCTTCTCTCTCAAACATTACCTGTAGAAGAAAAGGAAGAAGAGCCTTCTATTCAAGTGGATGTACTAACAGCGAGAGAAAATGAAGTATTGCAGCTATTAGCGAAAGGGATGAGCAATAAGGAAATTGCATCTGTTTTAGTTATTACAGAAAAGACAGTTAAGGCGCATGTAAGTAGCATTTTGAGTAAGTTGAATTTATCTGATCGTACGCAAGCGGCATTATATGCAGTGAAAAATGGAATTGTATAAGACGAAAGTCGTAAGACCTAGTTCGTCTTTAGAAGGTGGACTTTTTTTATGGAAAAATACGTCTATGTGAGGACGAAATTGTCCTGATATAAAGATAAAATATGTTTGTAAGCAACAAAACAACAATTACAAGGGATACCTTTTTTGAAAGCATATAACAACATAAGAGTGAGTACTAGGAGGAAGAAATAATGGCAACAGTTTTATTCGTTAAAGCAAACAACCGTCCAGCGGAACAAGCAGTTAGTGTGAAATTATATGAGGCATTTTTAGCAAACTATAAAGAAGCACATCCAAATGATACAGTGGTAGAACTGGATTTATATAAAGAAGAATTACCATATGTAGGTGTAGACATGATCAATGGTACATTCAAGGCAGGTAAAGGATTTGATTTAACAGAAGAAGAGGCAAAAGCAGTAGCAGTTGCTGATAAGTATTTAAATCAATTCCTAGAAGCTGATAAAGTTGTTTTCGGCTTCCCATTATGGAACTTAACGATTCCAGCAGTGCTACACACATATATTGATTATTTAAACCGTGCTGGTAAAACGTTCAAATATACACCAGAAGGTCCAGTTGGCCTAATCGGAGATAAGAAGATTGCATTATTAAATGCACGAGGCGGCGTATATTCAGAAGGTCCAGCAGCTGAGGTAGAAATGGCTGTTAAATATGTAGCAAGTATGATGGGCTTCTTCGGCGCGACAAACATGGAAACAGTAGTTATTGAAGGACATAACCAATTCCCAGATAAAGCAGAAGAAATCATTGCTGCAGGTCTTGAAGAAGCAGCTAAAGTAGCAAGTAAATTTTAATTAAAATTATAATCGTCACTCGAAAAAACAGCATTAACATGTAAATGTTAATGCTGTTTTTTTATATTTTTAGTTCATCAGCAAGTTTTTCTAATTGAATTCGATTTCGTATGTAATAGGTTCTTCCGTCTTTTTTTAAGTAATTTTGTTGGCAAAACTGATTTAATACATATAAAAGATGACGGTAGCTGACATTTAAATATTCCGAGGCCTCGGTATGCTTTTCTATATAACAATTATTTTGTTCTGTTAATAAAATAAAAGCAGCTAATCGATTTTCAAAAGGATAACTATAGTTTTTTGCGTAATTTTCAGTGCGAGTAATTGTCTTTTCTCCAATAAATTTGCATAAGTGCTGTAAAAACGTTGCATCTTGTAATAAAAGTTGCTGACAATCTTTAAGAGGAAGTGCCAAACAAACACAATCTTCTAGTACTTCAACGGACTTAGTAATATTTTCTACTCCTATTAATCCTAATTCCCCGATAAAAGATGGTGCTTGAATAAAATTAATTAATGAAACTTTCCCGTTTTTATGATTCATATATATTTTTGCTTTCCCAGAAATTAAGTAATAGAGATAAGGGAGAGCATTTCCTTCGCTACATATCATCTCTTTCGTTTGAAAAGAATGTAGCTCTACATATGGCAAGACATGAAATGAAAATAGGGTATGGAATTGATGGATTCGCATGTATTGATAAATTTCTTCCTCATTTTTGCTGACTTTCATATTTTCACCCCTATTTATAGTATGAGATATCTCCTATTATCTTTACAAGAAGGAATGATACGATTGATGTAAATTTGTTTTTGTAGAAAAGAGAGTGTGATGAATTTATGAAAAAATATAAAACATTGCTATTTGATGTAGATGATACATTATTAGATTTCCAGAAGGCTGAAAAAGTAGCTTTACGGGTGCTTTTTGAAGAGAAGGGGATCCCTTTAACGGACGAGATAGAGGCTCGTTATAAAAAAATAAATAAAGGCCTTTGGGATGCTTTTGAAAAAGGTGAACTATCACGCAATGAAGTTGTAAATACACGATTCTCTATGTTGTTTAAAGAGTATGGAGAAGAAGCAGATGGTATATTATTCGAAAATAATTATCGTAGCTACTTAGAAGAAGGAAATCAACTCATGCAAGGTGCGTTTGAATTTATAAATCAAATTCAAGGGGAGTATGAGTTGTATATAGTGACAAATGGTGTTTCTAAGACGCAAGATAAACGTTTGCGTAATGCAGGGCTACATTCATTGTTTAAAGATGTTTTTGTTTCTGAAGATACAGGTTTTCAAAAGCCGATGAAAGAGTATTTTGATTATGTTTTTGAACGGATTCCTAACTTTGCACCTGAAGAAGGGCTGATTATTGGAGATTCATTAAGCGCCGATATTAAAGGTGGATATGTAGCGGGAATTGATACTTGTTGGTTTAACCCAGAAAGTAAATTAAATGATAGTGGAATTATACCGACATATGAAGTGCATAATTTTGAAGAGTTAGAAGCGTTATTAAAGCAGCGCGTGTAATAAAAAAATAGGCAGTGGAGCTTTCGTCCCCACTGCCTATTTTGATTAATTTGTAGTTTTGTTATGTTTTGGAAGTGGAAAGGCATTCCCGATAGCAGCTGCACCAAGCATTGGCAATAGCAAATTAAGCGGGAAAAACATAAGTAATAGTAATGTTATAGCTATTGGCTTTCGTAACGCATAGCTCGAAATTGCTGTCGTTACGATGGCAACAGATGCTACTGGATCTATAGGAAGAATAGATGCTACAGCGTATCCGATACTTGACCCAGAAAATATAATTGGGAAGATATGTCCACCTCGCCACCCTGTGTTCAAACAAACGGCAGTAATGCACAACTTTAAAATCCCTGAAAGAAGTAGTATCCACAAAGATAAATGGCTCCATTCAACAACTAATTCTTTTAATTGATGTTCCCCTGAAAATAATGTGTATGGAAGAAAAGTTCCTGCAATTCCTAATAAAATACCACCGAGAATTCCGAGTGTCAGCTTGTATTCTCTAAAAGGGTGAATTAACTTCTCTAATGTGAATTCTAACTTGAAATAAAAGAAACCAACTATAGCACCGATACTAGCAAGTGGAAGAAATGCGATCCATTCATTGAAAGAAAGTGAACCTTCCCCGAAATCAACAATAAAGGATCCACGATTATCGAGTTTACTCAGTAGTAAATAAACAGAAAAACCTGCGAAGGTAGTAGCTAAGTATACAATCGCCTTTTTTCCTTTAGAAAAAGCAGCAATTTGTTCTCCCTCATTTTCATTCGGTGCTAAATAACCGAATAATGGTGCGTTGAAAATGACACTTAAAGTAGCGCCAATTCCGATCTCGGTTAGCTCATCCATACCCTTCAAGGCAAATTTAAAGCGATCCCCTATCCATGTGCAAAGTCCGCCTATAATTCCAACTAGTGCGGCTTCTGGACCAAGACTAGCACCGAAAATTAAAACAATAATCGCGGTTAAAGTAGCCCGATGGACAAAGCGATATTCGATTCGACCAGTTTTTTTATATTCAGTCATCACTTCAGGCATAAGGCGTGGGTATGTACCGAAATATTTTTGTGATAGACCAACGAGGACCCCGCCAATTATTGTTACGCAAAGGGTGTAATAAGAGGGAAAAGAGAGAACTTCAGGCAAGTATCCCCAAATAAAGTGGATTCCAATATTTATTGTGACTAAAAATAACCAAACTGTAGCTCCTACTATAGATCCTAGAAGAATGCCATATAGAGCAAGTATGTACTGTATATCTTTTTTATCTGTCATGTTATACCTCCGTTATGTAAATCTTAGTAGGGAAAAAAGTGAAATATACTAGTGGAAAATGGATTGAATATATATAGTATCTTTTTGAGAGGATCGCCTATTCAACATGTAGGCTAAATTTTGGAGAATTTGAATTTATAGGTTAAATTACTTATTTAATTTTATAGACTGATTTGAGGTTTTTAAAGGTCTTTTTTGAAATAGATTAGAATATATTTCTTTTGTTGCTTTATATGAAATTGTTAACGTTTATTTTAGAACATTCAGAAAAACAGTTTGACATTAGGAAATTATTGCTATAAAATCAACGGTAATTGCATAGTCTTATCAAGAAAAGGTGGAGGGACAGGCCCGATGAAACCTTGGCAACAGCCGTATAACGGAATTGTGCCAAATCCTGCAGGTAGTAATCCTGAGAGATAAGAAAGAGCCTTTAGAGCGTGTTTTCAAACTGCTCCTTTCTTGTTTTCAGGAAAGGGGCAGTTTTTTATTTTGTATAAAAGAAAGGAGAATGAGAGATGGGAGAATCATGGGGAAAAGGAACGATTTGTGTGCAAGGTGGCTATACGCCAAAGAATGGTGAACCACGTGTTTTACCACTTTATCAAAGTACAACGTATAAATACGATACTTCAGATGATTTAGCAGCCCTATTTAACTTAGAGGCAGAAGGATATATTTATACGCGTATTGGAAACCCTACTCTAGCCGCATTTGAGCAGAAGTTATCAGATTTAGAAGGCGGTGTAGGAGCTGTTGCAACGGCTTCTGGGCAAGCAGCCATTATGCTCGCAGTTTTAAATATTTGTAGTAGTGGAGACCATTTGCTTTGCTCTTCAACGGTTTACGGGGGAACGTTTAATTTATTTGGAGTGAGTTTGCGTAAACTTGGCATTGATGTTACGTTCTTTAATCCAAATTTAACGGCAGATGAAATTGCGGCACTTGCTAATGACAAGACGAAACTCATTTATGCAGAATCATTAGGAAATCCAGCGATGAACGTTTTAAATTTCAAAGAATTTTCAGCTGCCGCTAAAGAATTAGAGGTACCTTTTATCGTTGATAATACATTAGCAACTCCTTATTTATGCCAAGCGTTTGAACATGGGGCGAATATTATTGTTCATTCTACGACGAAATATATCGATGGGCATGCGAGCTCCTTAGGCGGTATTGTAATTGACGGTGGAAACTTTGATTGGACAAATGGAAAATATCCTGAGCTTGTTGAACCAGATCCAAGTTATCACGGTGTAAGTTACGTTCAAAACTTTGGTGCAGCAGCGTATATTGTGAAAGCACGTGTTCAGCTATTAAGAGATTATGGGAATTGTATGAGCCCATTCAATGCATATATTAGCAATATTGGCTTAGAGACTTTACATTTACGAATGGAGCGTCATAGCGAAAATGCTCTCGCGGTTGCTAAGTGGCTTGCTAATCATGAACGTATTGAATGGGTGAATTATCCGGGATTAGATAGTAATGAAAATTACTCGTTAGCACAAAAGTATTTGAAAAAAGGTGCTAGTGGGGTTTTAACATTTGGGATTAAAGGGGGATTAGAAGCAGCAAAAGAATTTATCGCAAATGTAAAACTAGCAACTCTCGTAACACACGTAGCTGATGCACGAACTTGCGTTATACATCCTGCTAGTACGACGCATAGACAATTAAGTGCTGAAGATCAGCGTTTAGCTGGTGTTACATCTGATTTAATTCGTTTATCGGTTGGTATAGAAGATGTTTCTGATATTATTGCAGATTTGGAAGCAGCTCTAGTTGGAGGCAAAACACATGCCGATCATAATTGATAAAGATTTACCGGCTCGCAAAGTGTTGCAAAAAGAAAATATTTTTGTAATGACGAAGGAGCGAGCAGAAACACAAGATATACGCGCTTTAAAAATTGCTATATTAAATTTAATGCCAACGAAGCAAGACACAGAGGCGCAATTACTTCGCTTAATTGGAAACACACCGTTGCAATTAGATGTTCATTTACTTCATATGGAATCACATCTGTCTCGTAATGTAGCGCAGGACCATTTAACGAGCTTTTATAAAACGTTTCGTGATATTGAAAATGAAAAATTTGATGGGCTCATTATTACAGGAGCACCAGTTGAAACTCTTTCTTTTGAAGAAGTAGATTATTGGGAAGAGCTTAAACGTATTATGGAGTATTCAAAAACGAATGTAACATCTACGCTCCATATTTGCTGGGGGGCACAGGCTGGCTTGTACTATCATTATGGTGTTCCAAAGTATCCCCTTAAGGAAAAAATGTTCGGTGTATTTGAACATGAGGTTTGCGAGCAACATGTGAAATTGTTACAAGGATTTGATGAATTGTTTTTTGCTCCGCATTCTCGTCATACAGAAGTACGAGAGAATGATATTAGAGAAGTGAAAGAATTAACATTGTTAGCAAACTCTGAAGAAGCAGGTGTTCACCTTGTTATTGGGCAAGAAGGAAGGCAAGTTTTTGCCCTTGGACATAGCGAATATAGTTGTGAGACGTTAAAACAAGAATACGAACGAGATCGTGACAAGGGATTAAATATTGATGTGCCAAAAAACTATTTTAAACATAATAATCCAGATGAAAAGCCGCTTGTTAGGTGGAGGAGTCATGGGAATTTATTGTTTTCTAATTGGTTGAATTATTACGTGTATCAAGAAACCCCTTATATATTGTAAAGAAAGATTGTGTAACACGTGGCAACGTTTTCCTTGTAAAGATTAACTTATATTTTTCCGAATGTTCAAAATACATTGTTTTTCAGATTTTTTACTCATATAATTTCATCTAAACACAATTTTTGAGGGGTGGACAGTACTATGAAAGAAATTCAAGTTGGGTTATTAGGTCTTGGGACAGTTGGCAGTGGTGTGGTTCGTATTATTACGGATCATCAAGAACGACTCATACACCAAGTAGGTTGTCCAGTGAAGGTAACGAAAGTATTAGTGCAAAACATTGAGAAAGAGAGAGAGGTAGAGGTACCTTCTACTCTATTAACACAAGATGCAAATGAAATTTTAGATAATCCAAATATTGATGTTGTCATCGAAGTGATGGGTGGCATTGATGATGCAAAATCATATATTTTACAAGCCTTAAAAAGCGGAAAGCATGTTGTAACTGCAAATAAAGACTTAATGGCATTACATGGAGCTGAATTATTAGCGATAGCAAAAGATAATAAGGCTGATTTATTCTATGAGGCGAGTGTGGCAGGGGGAATTCCAATTTTACGCAGTATCGTAGAAGGACTTTCTTCAGATCTTATTACGAAAGTAATGGGAATTGTAAATGGAACGACAAATTTTATTTTGACGAAAATGTCAGACGAAGGGAGAGCATATAACGACGTGTTAAAAGAAGCCCAACAACTTGGATTTGCAGAAGCAGATCCAACATCAGACGTAGAAGGTTTAGATGCAGCAAGAAAAATGACGATTTTAGCTACTCTCGGTTTCTCTACAAATGTAGAGTTTGGAGATGTGAAAGTAAAAGGAATTACCTCTATTACAGAGGAAGATATTGAATACAGTAAGAGCTTAGGTTATACAATTAAATTAATCGGTCTTGCAAAACGAGATGGTGAAAAATTGGAGGTTACGGTTGAACCAACTTTACTGCCAAATACACATCCTCTTGCGGCGGTACAAAATGAATATAACGCTGTGTATGTGTATGGTGAAGCGGTTGGAGAAACGATGTTTTATGGACCAGGTGCAGGAAGTTTACCGACAGCGACAGCTGTTGTTTCTGATCTAGTTGCTGTAATGCAAAATATTAGATTAGGGGTAACAGGAAATAGTGCTGTAGTCCCGCAATATCAAAAAGTATTAAAAGAGCCAGACGAAATTGTCGTGAAAAAGTTTTTAAGACTTCATGTAAAAGACGAAATTGGTGTATTTGCAAAAATTACTTCATTGTTCTCTGAGCGCGGAGTTAGTTTTGAGAAAATTATTCAAATGCCGCTTGAAGAGAAAGGAAAGGCTGAAATTGTAATTGTAACGCATCGTGCGTCGCTTGCTGATTATGATTATATTCTACATACGTTGCAAGGGTATGAAGAAATAGATTGTTTGAAAGCGAACTATCGAATTGAAGGGGATGCTAAGTAGTATCTCTTACCATAAAACAGAAAGAGCCTATTAAGCAGCTTGCTTAATAGGCTCTTTTCTATTTAAAATCTGCGTACCAACTTGAATAAATGCTTGGATAATCCAGCCTGTTGTAAAGGATAAGATGATTGTTCCAAAATAGATAGGTCCATCTAATAAAAAGCTTAACGTTAAAAATAAAAAGGCTAATGAAATCTCTGTTCTTCTAAACGTCCATTTTTTCTTTTCAGCAACCGTTAAAACGAAAGCTTCTTGAGGCGCTGCGCAAAGGTTTGTAGAGACGTAAAGACCAATTCCAGCTCCAACGAATAGATTTCCGCAAATAAGTGTTATATATTTTGGAAGAGAGCGGATAGCGTCCATAATAGTTGTAATGGAACCAATCCAATCAACAAAAAGAGAAATAAGAACCATCGTTACAATTGTCCCGATTGTAATTTGTTTTTTATTCCAAAAGAGTACGATAAGTGTAAAGGCAAAGTTAATCATGAAAATCCAAAAACCAATACTTATCCCAAAATTTTGATATAGTGCAATAAAGAAGGAATCATAAGGACTAAGTCCAAAGGAAGTAATTGTCGTCATCATATTAATACCGATGGCAAGAATGAGTAAACCGCTAATGAAAAATATATATTCTAATTTGAATCGAAGCATAGTTGTATATCCTTTCTAAATGTATTTGCTAGGAAAGGATATATTGTGGAAAGCTTACCAGGTCAAGGGAGAATTTTTGTGAGAAGGGGAAAATGAGATGACAAATATAAGAAAGATTGCTGAACTTGCTGGAGTATCTGTTTCAACTGTTTCACGTGTACTAAATAATCATCCGTATGTAAATGAACAGAAACGAAAAGAAATTTTAGCGATTATAGAAGAATTAAATTATACGCAAAACGTGAATGCAATTCATTTAGTGAAAGGAAAAACGAATGTAATTGGCGTTTTATTGCCACACGTAAATGATCAATATTATAGCGCTATTATCGAGGGAATATCAAAAGAAACAGCAAAGAATAATTATAATATGATGCTTTGCCAGACGAATTATAGCGAGGAAAGAGAACTAGAAATTTTAAATATGTTAAAAATGAAAAAGCTTGATGGGGTTATTATTTGTTCTCGGGCAAATAGTAAGGAGAAGCTTGAAGAATATACGAAATTCGGCCCGATTGTTATGTGTGAAGAAATAGATTCGAAGTGCATTTCAAGTGTCCATATTGATTACTACAAAGTATTTTCACATGGGATGAAAAGCTTAATAGATGCCGGTCATACACGTATTGGATATTGTATTGGAAGAAGTAATAGTGTTAATAGCCAAAGACGAAAGAAGGCGTATGAAGATTCGCTTCAACAGAGTATTGTAACACCGTTAGAGACCTGGAAATTTGAGGGTTGTTTTACAGTGGAAGATGGACGTAATGTAATTAGAGAATGGGCTCATATGTCAGTAAAACCGACGGCGTTCCTTGTATCTTGTAACCATATTGCAGCGGGGATGGTTACAGAAGCAAAAAAACAAGGAATTCGTATTCCGGAGGATATTACGATTATTGGGTGTGATGATCAAGAGGTGGCAGATATATTGGGTATAACGACGATTTCGCATTCTAGTAAAAATGTTGGAGTGAAAGCGTTTGAATTATTATATGAAAAAATTAATGAAGAGAAATTAGATGTGAAGCATATAGAGTTATTACCAGAGTTAGTAGATAGAGAAACGACATAATTGAGAAGGTGTGAAAATCGCTTTTCAAAATGTCGTTTGGTATAATTATGGACAATCTATGAGGGCTAAAAGGGGTTTTGATATGAGATCAAAAGTAGTAAAAGTAATTCTACTCATTACAATTGCATCTTTCTGTTTATTTGCATATGGCTTTGTTTCAGGTGTAAATGATGTATTAAATCCGAAAGCTTCAAATTTAATTAAAAAGACCGATGTAGTGGCGAAAGAGAAAAAGAAAACGGGAACGTTACAAATCGTTAGTTTAGGTGATTCATTAACGCGTGGCGTTGGTGATAAAGAAGGAATTGGCTATGTTGGGCGAATGAAAGAAGATTTACAAAAAGATTATAAGCAAAAAATTGCATTAACAAATTTAGCAGTTAGTGGTGCAAAAATGCCTGATTTATTAAAACAAATTGAAAGTAGTGGCGCTCAATATTCAATTAAGCAAGCAGATGTAATCGTGTTAACGATTGGTGGGAATGATTTGTTTCCAGGCTGGGAATCGCTCGGGAAAATAGATTTAGAGACGTATCGTCCTGATACAGAAACGTTTCAAAATGAAGCGAAGAAAATTATAGAAGAAATTCGTAAATTAAATACAGATAGTCCGATTTTTTGGCTTGGTTTATACAATCCTTTTGAAGATGTAGAAGATTTAAAAGGGTCTTCAAACATCGTTGTGGACTGGAATGCATCTTTAGAGAAGTTAGCGCTAAACGATAAAAATGTGTATATTACACCGACATTTGATTTATTCCAAAACCGCGGGAAAGATTTATTATACTCTGATCATTTTCATCCGAACGAAGTAGGTTATACGTATATGGCAGAACGTTTAGTTCAAAATGTTGTAAGTAAATTAAAACTAGAACAAGGAGGGGTAAAATGACGACGATACTTTCCGTACGAGACTTGAAGAAGGTAATTGGAAAGAAGACTCTTGTAGAGAATATTTCCTTTGATGTAAAGCAAGGAGAAGTGTTCGGGTTCTTAGGACCAAATGGTGCTGGAAAGACGACTACTATTCGAATGTTAGTCGGATTAATTAAGGCGACAGAAGGTACAATTTCTATCGGTGGTTATTCGATTAAGGAAAATTTCAGAGAAGCGATGCGTCAAATTGGGAGTATCGTTGAAAACCCAGAGTTGTACACATATTTAACGGGATGGGAAAATTTAAAGCAATTTGCTCGTATGTTAGGTGATATATCAGATGAACGTATTATTGAAATTGCTAAAATGGTTCATTTGGATGAAAGAATTCATGACAAGGTAAAAACATACTCACTTGGTATGAAACAGCGCCTTGGAATTGCGCAGGCGCTCCTTGGGAATCCTAAATTACTTATATTAGATGAGCCAACGAATGGTTTAGATCCAGCTGGGATTAGAGAACTTAGGGAATTTATACATAAGCTTGTGAAAGAAGAAAATATGAGCGTGTTTATTTCAAGTCACTTGCTAAGTGAAGTGCAAATGATATGCGATCGTGTTGCTATTATTCATAAAGGAAAGATGATAACAGTTGCCAAGGTTGAAGAATTAATTAAAACGGCAAGTGATCGTGTAGAATGGATTGTTACACCAATTTCTAAGGCGAAAGATATGTTAGAAGCGGCCGAAGAAGTAAGAGAAGTGAGTGTAGAAGGCGAGCGATTACTATGCCGCATGGATATTGCATCTATAAGTAGTTGGAATAAAAACTTTGTAGAAAATGAGATAGATGTACATAGCGTTAAGGAGCTTGTATTTACGCTAGAAGATTTATTTATTGAACTCACAAGGGGTGAGCAGCATGCGTGAATTTGCGAATCTAGTTTTAAATGAATCAGAAAAGATTTACCGTAAGAAACGTATTTTTGTTGTCATGCTTATTTTAGCAATCTTGATCCCGCTTTTTGTGTATGCGCAGTATCGTGAAATAGAAACGACACAAAAAAGACTCGGTACAACTGATTGGAAGGTTTCATTGCAACAGCAAATTGTTGATTCTCAGAACCGGTTAAACAATTCTAGGTTGCCAGAAGAATGGCGTGATTGGTTAAAGGTAAGAGTTGAGCAACAACAATATTATTTAGATCATGATATTAACCCGATGGCACAGGGTGCACCGACTTTTGTCAGGGCATTTATTGAACAAGGAATTACATTGTTTATTCCGCTTCTCGTAATGATTGTCGCCATTGATATCGTTTCAGGAGAACGAAGTGATGGGACGATGAAGATGTTACTTACGCGGCCGATTCGGCGCTGGAAAATACTCCTTAGTAAATACGTGACGATGTTATTTTTCATTTCGCTCATACTGCTTCTTGTAGGTTTGTTTGCTTACATATTATCAGGGCTTGTATTTGGGTACTCGGGATGGAATTTACCTGTTTTAACAGGGTTTGTCATTGATAAGGAAACGTTAAATACAAACTTTGTGCATCTTATTCCGCAGTGGCAATACATCTTAATGGCATATGGACTAGCCTGGTTTGTTGCTATCGTTGTCGGAACTATATCATTTATGGTCTCTGTTTTAATTCGTAATACACCAGCGGGTATGGGCGTTATGCTAGCTGCATTAATTGCAGGCGGTATCTTAAGCTCGTTCGCAACATCTTGGGAAGGCGCGAAATATATTTTTAGTGTGAATTTATCATTAACGGATTATTTATCAGGAAAATTACCTGCATTACAAGGCTTATCAATGGGATTTTCTTTGATGAATTTAACTGTTTGGGCAGTTGTTTCTCTTATTATTTCGTTCTTAGTATTTACAAAACAGGATATGTTGAATTAATTGGACAGGAAGTGAAAGCATGGAAAATGTTTTAAAAAATGATTGGGGACCATTATTGGCACCAGAATTTGAGAAAGAGTATTATCTTACTCTATCCAGTTTTTTGACAGAAGAATACAGCACACATGTTGTTTATCCGAAGGTAGAAGATATTTTTAACGCTCTTCAGTATACAAGTTATGAAAATACAAAGGTTGTTATTTTAGGACAAGATCCATATCATGGACCGAATCAAGCGCATGGTTTAAGCTTCTCTGTGCAACCTGGTGTTAAGACACCACCATCATTGTTAAATATGTATAAAGAACTTCGAGATGAATATGGTTATGAAATTCCGAATAACGGTTATTTAGTAAAGTGGGCGGAGCAAGGAGTATTACTACTAAATACCGTATTAACAGTTCGTCAAAGTGAAGCAAATTCTCATAAGGGAAAAGGATGGGAGCACTTTACAGATCGTGTGATCGAACTGTTGAATGAACGTGAAAAGCCAGTTGTTTTCATATTATGGGGGCGCCATGCGCAGGCGAAGAAGAAGTTAATTACGAATTCGAATCATCATATTATCGAATCTGTACATCCAAGCCCATTATCGGCAAGAAGAGGTTTCTTTGGTAGTAAGCCATACTCTAAAGTAAATACGATTTTAGCTAATATGGATGAAAAAGAAATTGATTGGGAAATTCCAAATTTATAAATAGAAAAGGTAGTTAACAGTCGTTAACTACCTTTTTATTATTATTGTTGCTCGTTCTTTAATTTTGCATCTAGTACAAAAGTACCAAATGGGATAACTGATGAAACAAATGCTCCAAGTGCCCATAAAATTGATTTACGGTGTACGATTGTTACTTGAATTACTGCAAAGATGAATAGAATAAATAGAACACCATGAGCCATGCCTGTAATTTTAACAGCTGTTGCAAATCCTGCGAAATATTTCAATGGCATTGCTACAAATAATAGTAATAGGAAAGAAATCCCCTCAACTAGTCCAATTGCTCTTAATCGTCCGATTGGTGTAGATAACATAAAGTAGCCTCCTTTAACGTATGCTTGTATATAGTAAATTTGTATTCTTTTTCAAAATAAAATAGTCTATTTTGTTTCATTATATACAAAAAGAAAGTTTACACTACGAGAATAGTGCAAAGTTCAAAATATAGTCACAAAAGCATGAGAATTTAAATAAAAACCTATTTGAAGTATTTGACTTCAAATAGGTTTTGTGAATGAAAATATTAAACAAGTACATCCGTTTTTAAAACGAATTTCTCTACAACTTTTGCAACACCATCGTTCATATTTGTATCTGTTACGTAGTTTGCAATTTCTTTAATATCATCAGGTGCATTGCCCATTGCAACGCCAAGACCAGCAAATTCAATCATTGCTTGGTCGTTATAGCTATCGCCCATTGCGATAACTTCTTCACGCTTAATGCCAAGCTTTTGAATCAGTTTGTTTAAGCTCGTTCCTTTTGTAACACCGGCTTCAGTAAATTCTAAGAAGAATGGTTTCGAACGCATCACGCTTAATTGGCCTTCTAGTTGTTTTTGTAGTTTCTTTTCAACTTCAACAAGGCGTTCAGCTTCTTTATTCATTAATACTTTTACTACAGGCTCTTTAACTGCGGCTTTAAAGTCATCTACTACAACAATTGGCATACCAGTAATATCGCCCTCAATTTCAGTATAAGGATTATTTTCTTCCGTTACGATATCATCGCCCATATAAGTATGAATCCATACATCTTCAGTTTTACTAATTTCAAATAGGTTGTGAACGATTTCAGGAGATAGTGTACTACTAAAGATTTCTTCGTTTGTTTTACAGTTAATAATTTTTGCGCCATTAAAAGATAGAATGAAGCTGCCGTATTCTTCTAAACGAAGTTCTTTGGCTACATTGTGCATACCAAACGTTGGACGTCCAGAAGCAAGTACAACCTTTACCCCTTGCTCTTGTGCAGTCATTAACGCTTCTTTCGTACGAGGTGAAATAGTATGGTCATCACGTAATAAAGTATCATCTAAATCTAAAACAATCATTTTATAAGTCATATAGAAAATTCCTTTCTTTAATTGAAATCAAAATACATGTTCATGAAGAGGATGAAGAATAATAGTAAGACATCAAACCTCTTTGAAAAGAAGTAGATAAATTATTATGAGTGTGTTGCTCATAATATCGGTTAATAATCATTGGGGATGGATAAAACCCCAATGATTAAAGTTTGATTTTATCGTAACAACTCTAAAGGTAGAGTGCAATAATGGAAGTTTTCCAATTTACGATATTTGTTTTGCTGTGGAACGAGAAAATAGTATTTCTAGCAAGATTGCCATTACAGATCCAAGAACGAGACCGTTACTTAAAAACGATGCTAGAAATGGTGGAAGTGTGGAATATGCTCCTGCTGGAACAAACATAACCCCGACTCCTGTGAAGATTGAAAGACCGGCTACTTTAAATAATCGTTCTTTATCCTGGACAGTTTCGTATTCTCGAAAGGCAAGGCCAATCATGCTTGCGAATACAGGATAAATAGCGGCATAACCAACTGCAACTGGAATTGCTGCAAAGAATGAAGTAATCTTTGGAAATATACTAACGACAATAATAAAGCTTGACCCTAATATAAATGGGAGACGTTTATAAATATTAGTAGTTGCAATAAAACCTGCTGATCCAGAAATAGCGACAGGTCCAATAGCTGAAAACAGGCCGCCTAGCAATTGGTTGATTCCTGTTATAATACCGGCTTGTCTAAAACGATCTGATGCAGCATTTTCTTCATATTTAGAGACAACCTTTTGTACAACGCGAATACTTGCTAACATATTTGTTAGAAGTAAGAGTGTAACGAAAATGACCGTAATTACCATGTTCCATTCAACACGAGGCATTCCGAAAACAAATAAGGATGGAAAACGGATTATGTCTGTCACTGGTGTTATTGGATTAGATAATCCGAAGCATGCGAATAATATCCAGCCGCATATGATACTGAAAAGAACGGAATATTGTCCAATAATAGGTAGCTTCATGATGAAAAAGGATAGTAAAATAACAATGAGTGAAAGAATAAATACGTTAGGTTGTACTTCTGTATGTTTTCCATCAAGGCCAAACATCCCCTTTAAGAAGGAGCCACTGAGCTGTGCGACAAGAAGAAATAAATACGTTCCAATGACTGTCGGTGTAAAATAGCGAACGAGTTTATCAATAAGTCCAAAAACGCTAAGAATAATACAAATAATACCGCTTAATAAGAAAGCATATTGAAGAACTTTAAGTGTCTCATTGCTTGATCCAAATAATACGACACCTAAACTTGCGTAAAGGGAGAAAATTCCCCACCAAAGGCCTGCAGGACCTTCTTGAATAGGAAGTTTATGCCCAAATATAGCTTGCAGTAGACCAGCAAAGCCAAGCACAAATAATGTTCTTTGTACGAATGCGATGGCTTCAGCACCATCAAGGCCATAACTAGTTGCGACACTAATTGGTACAATAAGGCTTCCAGCTAAAATAAATAGTGCCCATTGTAAGGCGGAAAGAAATGTCTTCATTATATCAACCTCTTTCGTAGATTCCGTATCTAGTATATACGTATTTTATTTCCACTGGCAAAGATTTGTAGATAGAGAAAAGAGTTGAAACACGATATGAATGCACGTAAGCAATTATGGATAGCGGTTATATGCATGACCTTTGTTGTAATTCTAGGAACAATAGGATTTATGACGATTGAAGAGATTAGTTTGTTTCAAGCATTTTGGATGACGATGATTACGGTATTGACTGTTGGATACGGAGATGCCGTTCCTGTAACACAGGTGGGGAAAGTATTTGCGCTCCTTATTATTCCTGTTGGTGTTGGTATTGTTACATATGCAATTGGAGTAGTGGCAGCTATGATTATTGAAGGGAATTTATTTCATGCAGTGCGGAGGAAGAAGATGGATAAACAAATAGCGCAGTTACAAAATCACATTATAGTATGTGGTTGCGGTAGAGTGGGGCTTCAAGTTGTACATGAATTGCAAGAAAAGAAAATTCCATTTGTTGTTGTCGATAAAGATGAAAGCATATTAGAGAAGGAAAAGCTTGTGTATATACATGGAGATGCGACGGAGGATCAAGTTTTACATCATGCTGGAATTTCAAAGGCGGCTGGTTTAGTTGCTATCGTAGCAAATGATGCTGAAAATGTATTTATTACATTAACAGCAAGAGGATTAAACGATGCAATTAAAATTGTGGCGAGAGCTGAAAAGCCAGAAACTGAAGAGAAATTAAGGCGTGCGGGTGCAAATAAAGTTATTAATCCATCTAGTATGGCAGGAATTCATATTGCAAAAGGTATTGCGAATCCATTAACAGTTCATTATATTGATACAGTGCTGTATGGGATAGAACAGTCATTTGTCATTGAAGAAATTTTAGTTGGAAAAGATACAATACTAGTTGGTAAATCGTTACTAGAGAGTGATGTGAGGAATCAATTTGATGTAACGATATTAGCGATTTTGAGAAATGGGGATATTATACATAATCCAACGGGGCAGGAAAAATTACAAGAACATGATATGATAATAGTATTTGGTTCAGTAGAGAAGCTGAGGCAATTTGAGAAAGAATTACAAAGTACGAGGTGATAAGGAATGCAAATATCGAGCGATAAGATTTTAAATAAAATGGCGAATGAAATTGCAAAGGCAAAAAGTAGTGAAGGACAAAAATCAAAAGATCATTTATTAGTTGTGCGTGCTTTATGCGATTTACTATTAGATGAACAAGTTGAATCTTCTACGTATAGGGAGCCGCAAATTCAATCGCAAGTAATTGGAGCGCAGCCTATAACGACAGTTCAACCAGTTATGCCAGTTTCTGGAGAACCTGTGTATATTAAAGAAGAAGGTGCAAATGGTAATTCTTTATTTGATTTTTAAGAATTAAATCGTTTGGCTTATATGAAAAAATTGCTTATGATAGAGGTAAAAAAGGGGAATTAAGATGAAAATTTTCTTTTTACTAGGCTGTATTGCAGCGGGGCTATCTGTTGCGTTAGGGGCCTTTGGAGCACACGGTTTAGAAAATAAAATTTCTGCAAAAATGTTAGAAGTTTGGAAAACAGGCGTTACATATCAAATGTTTCATGCAGGTGGACTATTCGTAGTTGCTTTATTGATGGATAAGGTTCAATCATCACTTTTAACTACTGCTGGTTGGCTAATGGTAGCTGGGATTATTATGTTCTCAGGTAGTTTGTATGCATTAAGTACGACAGGCATTAAGTTCTTTGGTCCAATTACACCTCTTGGTGGTGTAGCGTTTATTGTGGCGTGGATTCTAGTAGGGACTGCAGTTGTAAAAGGATTATAAAAAACAAAAGCTGGCATTTGCCAGCTTTTTTTATGGTCTTGGAGTATAAGTTGCTTGTTGACTAGGTAAATATGCAATTTCTTCTGGAAATTCTACATAATCTAAGTAAATCATTAGTAGTAAATAACGCTTCCCTGACTGCGGTTCACTAATAACGATGTGGTCACGGCCAGCTGCTTCAATAATACCTGTATAAGATTGTGTACCAAGGGAACTGCCACGTTCATAAGTCATTACAACCGTAGCTTGCTTACCTTTGTTTAAACGAAGGATATTTTCAATATATGATTGCTCTAGAGGTAACATGCCTTGAGAAATTGCATATTGAGCTTGCGCAGCTTGAGCTGTTTGTTGTTGCATCGCTTGCTGCTGTTGTTGAGTCATTTGTTGCGGTTGTACATAAGTTCCAGATGGTTGATAAAAACCTGTTCCATAGTACGGATTTTGTTGCTGTGCCATTCAAAAATCCCTCCTCATTTTCATCTCTTAATATACGCTAGGACAGTCTTCACCAGATGGTTGGAAGAAGCAGTGCTTTTTGAAGCGGCCGGAGTTTTGTTGGTTATACCAAGTTGGCGGACAAGGACCTTCAGGTCTGAAAAACCATAAGGCAAAATTGGCAGGCCAAAAACGTTGCCCTTGAATCGTACGTCTCGCCAAAGCGATATCTTGCTCTCTCGCTCGTTGATAAAAATATCCTTTTTGCGTTGCTTCAAAACCGCCAGGATTTTGATAAACCATTTGACGTAAATTGCGAACCTTTTTAAAATCTAAACAATTTCCACGGACACGATTTACCCCAACGTTTCCGACCATTAACATCCCCTGCTGCCCTTCTCCTTCGGCTTCAGCACGCATCAGTCTAGCTAACAACTTTACATCTTCTTCGTTATAAGCAATAACACCCATTATGTGTCACCTCTCTTTTTGTAATACCTGCTGGAAAGAGGTTTATTTCTAGATGAAGTGTGGAACAATTACTAGTTCATACGTATGAGGAAAAGGACTCAGATATGACAACCAAACGAAGTTTTACATTGAGAGCGGAAAATAAAAAAAGCTAGCGTGAGCTAGCTTTTCATTATTAAAATACTTTAGACCATAAGTTTGAGAAGAAATCTCCAATAGAGCGCATTGTTAACACAAACCAATTTGCTTTTTCAACTTCTTCGGTCGTTTTTGCAGTAACTTTCATATTTTTATTACCATCTAAGAAACCATATTTATCAGTTGATTCTAAAGTAATTGAGCCTACTTTGGCATCTTTCTTAATAGGAGCAACTAAATGTCCATCTTCAGCAAGAGATTTATCTAATTCAGTCCCAATTTTATAAGGATCTTTGCTACCTTTTTTCGCAATTACTGTTATTTCTTTTTCTGGTGCAACAGTTACTTGATCTTCTTTCCCTTTTACTACAGAGATTGTATTGTTTTTATTAACTTTTAGTTTTTGTTTTTCAAAGTTATTAAATCCATATTCGATTAATTCACGAGATTCTGTGAAGCGTTCATCCATTGATTTTGTTTTAATAATAACCGAGATAAGACGTACATCACCACGTTTCGCTGTAATAGTGAATCCATATCCAGCGGTATCAGAACTACCAGTTTTTAAACCATCCGTTCCATCATAAGAGAAGGCAGCGCCTGGTAACATCCAGTTCCAGTTTTCCATACGAATTGGTTTTGGATGATTGTCTGGGAAGTTTCTAAATCTTTGTTTTGTATCCTCTAGCATTTCTGGATACTTTGTAATAATCGTTTTTGCGAGAATACCCATATCGCGAGCTGACATGGAGTTTTCTCCAGTCGGATCGGTTTCTTCAGGATGTTTTCCTTTTAAATCAGCATTATTTAACCCGGTAGAGTTTACAAATTTATATTTCTTTAACCCTAGCTTTTTTGCATGTTCATTTGCAAGATTTAAGAAGTTTTTCTCACTTCCTGCAAGAAGTTCTGCTAAAGCAATACTAGATCCATTTGCAGAGAATATAACAATAGAATGATATAATTCTCTTACAGTATATTGACGTCCTTTTTCGAACGGTACATTAGAGAATTCGTTATTACGAGAGACTTCATAAGCGTAATCAGAAATATTTACTTTCGTATCCCAAGTGATTTTTCCTTCTTTAATTGCTTCTAAAACAGCGTAAACAACAATTAATTTTGACATACTAGCAATAGCTAGCAATTCATCTGGATTTTGCTCGTGGAGTATTTTTCCTGTATCTGCATCAAATAAAAGTGCAGCAGCAGCCTCAATATGTATTTTTTCTTCCGCATGGGATGTTGTTACTCCTAAGGAAGAAATTGACAATACAAGCAATAGTAAAATAGACAAGATTTTTTTCATATAGATTATCACCTTCGCATCGTTATTTAGCATATAGCTCGTATCATTTTAGCATATCTTTACATATAAAAAGGTTACAATTTTACAAGAAATTTGAAAAAAATTTGTCGGTTTTTGTTCAGAATTGCAGAGAAAAGGAGATTTTTGAGGATAAATATAGAGAAGAATAAAAAAAGGAACGAATTTCGTCCCTTTTCACCATTTATATGTGTAAAAATTTCTCTACTTTTTCGTCCGGTAAAATGTTTCCAACGAAGAATGTTCCAAATTCACCATAACGAGCACTTACTTCATCGAAGCGCATTTCATATATAAGTTTTTTAAATTGAAGAACATCGTCAGCAAATAATGTTACGCCCCATTCGAAATCGTCGAATCCAACAGATCCTGAAATCACTTGGCGTACTTTACCTGCGTATTGACGACCAATTTTACTATGACTGTACATCATTTTTTTACGCTCTTCCATAGGAAGCATGTACCAGTTGTCATTACCTTGGCGACGCTTATCCATTGGATAGAAGCAAATATGATTTGCTTTCGGCAATTCAGGATATAAGCGAGCTAAAATTTGTGGGTTTTGGTATGGATCCTCATCAGCTGGAAGATAGTTGCTTAATTCAACAACAGATACGTAAGAATATGCAGGAACCATATATTCAGCTAAAGTTGTTTTATTCAATTCTGTCTCAATTTCATTTAACTCTTCCATTGTTGGACGTAAAATCATAAGCATAATATCAGCTTTTTGACCAACAACTGTATACATTGCGTGACTACCTTTTTTCGCAGTAGCTACTTCGTTCCATTTTTCAACGACATTTAAAAATTCAGACACTGCTTGTCCGCGTTCGTCGCTAGATAATGTTTTCCATGCAGCCCAATCAATAGAACGTAAATCATGTAAACAATACCAGCCATCTAACGTTGTTGTTGCTTCACTCATTCTATTCACCTCAGTTAATGATAGTTTTACACGTTAACTATAGCATATATAGTTTTAAAATCATCTATATAAAACCTTGGCGCATAAAATTGTCACATTTAAGGGTTTAAGTAAGGTGAATTTAACGGCTGAATTTTATGAAAATATAATTATTTTTATTTTATCTATTTTTTGGGAGCTATAAGTTTAAAATATAGAAGAAAAGCAGTATTCTTAAAGATAGAGTTTTTTTAACATATGTAGGAGGGTTTATTCGTGAGCAACTTATTTACAACAGTAAAAGAAAAAGTTCAAGGACAAGGCATTTCTATCGTACTTCCTGAAGGAACTGATGAAAGAATTTTAGGCGCTGCAGAGCGTTTAGCGAAAGAAGAGTTAGTAAAACCAATCTTAGTTGGTAATAAGGAAGAAATTAGCGCAAAAGCTACTAGCATGAATTTAACATTAGCAGGCGTTGATATTTACGACCCAGCTACATACGAAGAAATGGATGCAATGGTAGCATCTTTCGTTGAACGCCGTAAAGGTAAAGCAACAGAAGAAGACGCTCGCAAAATTCTTAAAGACGAAAACTATTTTGGTACAATGCTTGTATACATGGGCAAAGCACACGGTTTAGTAAGTGGTGCAGCTCACTCTACAGCTGATACAGTTCGTCCAGCACTTCAAATTATTAAAACAAAACCAGGCGTTACAAAAACTTCTGGCGTATTCATCATGGTACGTGAAGAAGAGAAATATGTATTTGCTGATTGCGCAATTAACATTGCACCAAACAGCCAAGATTTAGCTGAAATCGGTATCGAAAGTGCGAAAACTGCTGAGTTATTCGGCATTGATCCACGCGTTGCTATGTTAAGCTTCTCTACAAAAGGTTCTGCGAAATCTCCAGAAACAGAAAAAGTTGTAGAAGCAACTCGCATTGCAAAAGAAATGGCTCCTGAGTTAACTTTAGATGGAGAATTCCAATTCGATGCTGCATTCGTACCATCTGTAGCTGAGAAAAAAGCTCCAGGTTCTACAATTAAAGGTGATGCTAACGTATTCGTATTCCCAAGCTTAGAAGCTGGTAATATCGGCTACAAAATCGCTCAACGTTTAGGTAACTTCGAAGCAGTAGGACCAATCTTACAAGGCTTAAACATGCCTGTAAATGATCTGTCTCGTGGATGTAACGAAGAAGAAGTGTACAAGTTAGCTTTAATTACAGCAGCTCAAGCACTTTAATTCTAAAATGAATTAGTATGGAAAATGACCACCCTAAGGGTGGTCATTTTTATTTTTCTAAGCCAAGTGCTTTATTATTACGATCAATAATACGTTGTAAATTCGTCTCATATAAAGGAATCTCATCTATTGTTAATTGAGATGGTGTTAACTTCGGAGCGAATTGCTGTAATGTTTTTAAAAGACGCATCATTAAATCTTGTACTGTAATGGTTTCGCCAAGTAATTCTGAGAGTGAGGCCATCGTACTTGGTACAATTTCAGGGTACGTAAAGCGTGTTTCTTCTCCTTGAATTGCTAGGTTGTAGAAATCACGAACGAGTGCGGCACGCTCAGAGCCACTTCCGGTAGCACAGAGATAAATTTGGACAGCGACACCGCCGCGAATACGACGTTGTGAAATACCAGCGAATTTTTGATCGCGAATACTTAAGTCATAACTACCAGGACAGTAAGAGCCAACAATTTCTTTTGCCTCGATAGTAACGTTGTAATCCTTTAACATTTCCTTAATTAAATGCCACATCGTATCGTATCCAAGATCAATATCGATACCTTTTTCTGTTTCTTGGAATAAAAGTGATACGTTTAAAACACCTTCATCAAGCACGACTGCAAGCCCGCCAGAATTACGAACAATAACATTGAAATTGTGTTGTTTTAAAAAAGAAATACCTTCTTCTAAATGCGGAAGGCGTGAATCTTGAATGCCAAGGACAATTGTATTGTGATGAACCCAAGAACGCATTGTTGCGGCTGACTTGCCATTTCCAATGCTTGTGCATAATGTGTCATCCATTGCGAATGACTGAAGTGCATGGAATGTTGGTCCCAAACTAGACTGATCTACAATGCGCCACTCTGGCTGAGATAAAATGGAACGGGAATTGCTCATATAACTAACCCCTTATCTTTAAAATGACAATCTCTATTATAGCAAAAAATGAAGAATGGAGTTTTCTCACATATAAAGGGGGAGCTTAGAGGTGAAATAATAAAAAGGATGCATTACATGCATCCTTTTTATTCTGCAATTTTTTCTAAATTACCGTTTCGGTCCATTCGGAAAGATGTTTGAGAACGTTCTTCGTCATCCATGACTGCCAATTTACGAGCTCGGTTCATAATGTTCATAAGTGTTTCGTAATCTTCTTGTACAGTATGAGATTGCTTTTCTAACTTTTCTAGTTTCTTTTCTAGTTCCTCATTCCGAAGGATTTGTGCTTTAACTTCTTGTTTCAATCTCGTATTCTCGTTTTCAAGAGCTGTCACTTTTATATTTGAAGATCCGACTGTTTGTAAAAAATAAATAACATCTTGCATTGTCATAGAGCTTCTTGCAGCAGGAGCAGTAGATTCTTGATATGGAATAGCTTCTTTATATTGTACGATTGATTCTTCTTGTATTAATTCTTCATAATCAGTTACCGAATCTGAAGCTGGTGGTGTATAAAGTAAACGTTTTTTCGCTTGTTCACCGCTTGCAGCACGCATTTTATCTTTACGATGTTTTTTTGCTAGTTGAAGAGCTTGTTCATAGCTATAGCGAACGACAGCATTCCAGCGGAAACCACAAGCAGCAGATGTACGATTTAACTGATCTCCTACTTCCTCAAATGCATTTAATTGCGTACTTCCTTCTCGAACATGACGAAGTACTGTTTCAGCAAGTAATAAATCATCCTCATCTGTCCAAGCATCTTGTCTTACTTTCATAGATTCAACTCCCTTTCTTTTTATGAACTTCCTATTTTTATAATGGGCAAAAAAATAAACTTTTATACAAAGCTTTTAAAAATATGGTAGATTTCGATGAAAGGTAAAAATTTTCCCATGAATGGTGAGCGCTTCTGTAGGAGAGCATATAAATATGTAGCATTATGTAGAGAATAGGCTTTGTAGGGAAACTTGCAACGAGCTTCAAAGAGCGGTAAAATACCATTTAGTGTTTATTTTTAAACGTACTTGAGAAAAGTTTAAAATAGAGGAAGTGTTATATAATGGGAAACGAATTTCGCGTGTGCGATGACTGTCAGGCAACGAACGTTAAAACGTTAGTTCCGAAGTTAAAAAAAGTAGATTCATGTGCAACGATTGAAGTTGGATGTCAGTCTTACTGTGGTCCTGGTCGTAAAAAATCATTCGCATTTGTAAATAACCGTCCAGTTGCGGCTCCAACGGAAGATGAGTTAATCGTAAAAATTGAAGCAAAGTTAAATAAGTAAGAAAAAGAAGAGTGAAAAGATTACTCTTCTTTTTTTATGCCCATAAGAGGAACGATTTATTCTGCGAAAGTATTATTGTGTGGCCGAACGTTTTCTAAAGGATGGACATAACTTTTGTATTAAAGTTCCAATTTATATAAATTTATATTTCAAAATAATGGTTGACAGTCTTTTAAAGCGATAGGTAGAATAGAAGTGTCTGATTCTGAGAATCATTATCAGGAAAATAACAATTCACCTAATTTTTTTATTATTATTTGAGAATAAATTTCATTTTAATAAATATATGTTGTTGGTTAGGATGGTTGAGGGATGGAAGCGAGCGCAAGCAGTATAGAACAGCAAGAAGAGAATGTTAAAGAGATTAAGAGCAGACCGCTCATCGCTTCTATTATTTTAGTAGCGGGTACAATTTTGTTAGCTTTAAGCATGGCAGTTTCTATTTCTTTTGGGGCTGCAGATATTAGTTTAAAGACTGTATGGCAAGCTGTATTTCAGTTTGATGGATCTATTACACATCATAATGTAATTCAAGAGCTTCGCATGCCTAGAGCAATAGGGGGCGTAGTTGCAGGTGCCTTTTTAGCGGTATCAGGAGCAATTATGCAAGGTATGACGAGAAATCCACTTGCTTCACCATCGTTAATGGGGATTACAGATGGGGCTGTATTTGGAATTGCAATTATGTATGCATTTTTCCCTAATTCACCTTATTTACTGTTTGTTATCGCATCTTTTATTGGAGCTGCGTTTGGTGCAAGCATTGTATATGGAATTGGGTCTTCTTCACCAGGTGGATTAACACCTGTGAAATTAGCTTTAGCAGGTGCAGCTATTAGTGCTTTATTAGGGGCAATTTCATCTGGAATCGCATTGTATTTCAATCTTGCCCAAGAGGTGAGCATGTGGAATGCAGGCGGAGTTGCTGGAGTGAAATGGCAAAGCATTAATATGTTAGTGCCAATTGGCCTTGTTTGCCTTTTTATCGCAATTATGATGTCGAGATATATTACAATTTTGAGCTTCGGTGAAGAAATTGCAATTGGACTTGGTCAAAATACGACATTAATTAAATTTATCGGAACAGTACTTGTTCTTGTTTTAACGGGTTCCGCAGTTTCCATGGCAGGATCAGTAGGGTTTGTTGGTCTTGTAATCCCGCATATGACTCGTTTCCTTGTAGGCTCGGACTATAGATGGGTTATTCCATGTTCTGCGGTCTTAGGCGGGCTGTTAATTGAATGTGCAGATATGTTATCTCGCGTTATTAACCCGCCATTTGAAACGCCAATTGGAGCAATTACAGCGCTAATTGGGGTTCCATTCTTCCTCTACTTAGCACGTAATGAAGGGAGAGGAAAGATGTGAGGACAAGTGTCTTAACAAAAAAGAACATTTCTATATTAACGATTTTAGTAGGACTAATCGTTTCTATATTTCTTATTAGTTTAAATACAGGAACTTTTAAAATACCCCCAATGGACGTATTAAAGTCATTGGTTGGACTAGGGGCTGAAGATCAGTCTGTTATTTTATTTGAATTCCGTATGCCGCGTATGGTAATTGCTATACTAGTCGGATCTGCTTTAGCTATGTCAGGTGCGATTTTGCAAGGTTTATCAAGAAATCCGCTTGCTGATCCAGGTATTATAGGGATTAATGCTGGAGCGGGATTAACAGTTGTTATATTCGTCTACTTCTTCTTCGGGAAAGTAGGGACTGGTACATTTTTATCTGTATTCATTCTTCCATTTTTCGCACTAGTTGGAGCGATATTAGCAGCGGTAATTATTTATTTACTAGCATGGAAAGACGGTGTTTCATCGACTCGATTAATACTTGTTGGTATTGCCGTTGCAGCTGGATTTGGAGCTGTTAGTTTAATTTTCTCTATGAAGATGACATCTAACGATTTTCGTTTTGCTACGATTTGGCTGGCGGGAAGTCTGTGGGGTACAGATTGGAAATTTGTATTAAGTGTACTTCCATGGATGGTTATTTTCTTACCTCTTGCTATAAGTAAAGCACACATATTAAATGTAATGAACCTAGGCGATTCTACAGCAGTTGGCCTTGGTGTAAACGTAGAAAAAGAAAGACGTAAATTATTATTTATTGCAGTTTGTTTAGCAGGTGCATCTGTTGCTGTTGCCGGCGGAATTGGCTTTATCGGTTTAATGGCCCCGCATTTAGCAAGGCGCCTTGTTGGTGGTAAGCATCAAATTATGTTGCCCACAGCTGCGCTAATAGGAACGTTTTTACTTTTATTCGCAGACGTAATTTCAAGAAGTGTACTAACAACTTCAGAAATACCAGTCGGTCTTGTTATTTCTGTAATTGGTGCACCGTATTTCATTTATTTACTTATGAGGACAAAATAAAGGGAGGCTTTTCGTATGGCAACTTTAGCGGTAGATGCGGTATCTGTTGGCTATAATGAAGGTTTAATTATTGATGGATTAACAGTTGAAATTCCGGAAGGGAAAATTACAACAATTATTGGACCAAATGGTTGTGGGAAGTCCACATTATTAAAAACGGCGTCTCGTATTTTGAAGGCAAAGCAAGGTACTGTTTATCTTGACGGAAAAGCAATTGAGAAACAGCCAACGAAAGAAATTGCAAAGAAAATGGCGATTTTACCACAAACTGCAGAAGTACCAACGGGTCTTACTGTATTTGAGCTTGTGTCATACGGAAGATTCCCTCATCAAAAAGGGTTTGGCACGTTGAAAGAAGAGGATTATCGCTACATTAACTGGGCACTTGAAGTGACAGGAATGAAAGAATTTGCGAATCGTCCAGCAGAAGCACTATCAGGTGGTCAACGTCAACGTGTGTGGATCGCAATGGCTCTTGCGCAAGGAACAGAATTACTTGTATTAGATGAACCAACAACGTACTTAGACATGGCTCATCAATTAGAAGTATTAAACTTATTGAAAAAATTAAACGAAGAAGAAGGTAGAACGATCGTTATGGTTATCCATGACTTAAACCACGCTTCTCGTTTCTCAGATCATATGATTGCATTAAAAGCAGGTAAGTTAATGAAACAAGGAACACCAGATGAAGTTATGACAAGTGAAACACTTCGTAACGTATTTGAGATTGAAGCTCAAATCGTTCCATGTCCAGTAAACTGTAAGCCAATTTGTTTAACATATGATTTAGCGATGATTAGTAATCAATTGCGTAAAAAAGCATAAGTAGAACCCCCTCCTGAAGAGGGGGGACTTCTAATGGACGTTGAGCTTCTTGTATAAGAATGGGAAGTTGAACGCCCTTTAGAATGGGTTATTAACAACAATTAATAAAAATATATTGATTAATTGTTATCTTCGTTTCTTATAGTTCATTGCAACTTATAAGATAAATACAGCTAGAAGGAGTGGGAACATGAAGAATTTTAAAATGGCACTATTAGCAATGGTATTAGTTGTAACTTCTGTACTATTTGCAGCTTGTTCTAACAAAGAAGAAGAAAAGAAAGCAGATGCAAAGACTGAAGAGCGCACTGTAAAACATGCAAAAGGGGAAATTAAAATTCCTGCAAACCCAAAAAAAATTGCTGACCTTAGTGGTTCAACAGAAGAATTATTAATTTTCGGTATGAAACCGGTTATTACTGCTAATACATCTCAAGAAAAAATTGATGCACATATTGAAAAGAAACTAAAAGACGTTAAACCAGTTGGTTCTGCTTGGGGCGATAAAATTAACATCGAAGCAGTAGCTGCTGCAAAACCAGATTTAATTCTTGTAAATAATCGTCAAGAAAAGATTTATGATCAATTATCTAAAATTGCACCAACAGTTATGTTAAACACTCCATTAGATCAATGGCGTCCAAAATTCGAAGAAGTAGGTCAAATCTTCGGTAAAGAAAAAGAAACAAAAGAATGGTTCAAAAAGTATGATGAAAAAGCAAGCAAATTACATGACAAAATCGTCGCTAAAACTGGTGAAGCAACATTTATGAAAATGGCTGCATATCCAAATGCTTTCCGCGTATACGGTGACTACGGTTACGGTAGCGTAATCTTTAATGATTTAAAACTACCAGCAGTTAAAGGTACACCAACTGATAAACCGTTAGTGCAAGTACAAAAAGAAGCTTTAATCGATTACAACCCAGATTACTTATTCGTATTTACAACTGGTGATGGTTCACAGCGCTTAAAAGAATTCCAAGAAGAATCAATTTGGAAAAACATGAACGCTGTTAAAAACAACCATGTATTTACAATTAAAAATGAAGACTTAAACAAAGGTTACTTCCCATTAGGGAAAGATATGATCTTAGACGAAGTTGCTGAGTTCGTTTTAGGGAAATAATGTATAAAAGAAATCACTTTTACTTCGGTAAAGGTGATTTTTTCTTTTTATAAAGGGAATTAATACAGTCTTTCATTTCTTTCTGTTTCTCATTTCGTTTATAATATAAAGTAAGAATGTAGTAAAGAAAGGGGGATGTCGGAAAGTGGTATATTTAAACGACAAACTCAGCGAAACAAAAGTGTTTAAAGACCCAGTACATAAATATGTGCACGTGCGTGATCGTGTTATTTGGGATTTAATCGGAACGAAAGAATTTCAACGTTTGCGCCGTATTAAGCAGCTTGGAACGACATTTTTTACATTTCACGGTGCAGAGCATAGTCGCTTTACTCATTCGTTAGGTGTATACGAAATTATTCGTCGTATGATTGATGATGTGTTTGATGGCAGACCAAATTGGAATGCTGAAGATAGATTGTTATGTTTATGTGCGGCATTACTTCATGATGTCGGCCACGGCCCATTTTCTCACTCGTTTGAAAAAGTATTTTCATTAGATCATGAGAAATTTACGCAAAAGATTATTGTGGGCGATACGGAGATTAATGATGTATTAAGTCGTGTTGATAAGGAGTTTCCACAAAAGGTAGCAGATGTAATTGCAAAAACGTCTACTAATAAATTAGCGATTAGTATGATTTCAAGCCAAATTGATGCGGATCGTATGGATTATTTATTAAGAGATGCTTATTTCACAGGCGTAAAGTACGGAAACTTCGATATGGAACGTATATTACGTGTAATGCGTCCGTACGGGAATCAAGTAGTTATTAAAAATAGTGGTATGCATGCTGTTGAGCATTATATTATGAGTCGTTATCAAATGTACTGGCAAGTATATTTCCATCCGGTAACGCGAAGTGCTGAAGTTATTTTAACGAAGATTTTACACCGTGCTAAAGCATTGCATGAGAAGTATTATACATTTAAAAATCATCCGGTTCATTTCTATTCTTTATTTGAAGAAGAAGTAACAGTAGAGGATTATTTAAAGTTAGACGAGAACGTTATGTATTATTACTTCCAAGTATGGCAAGACGAAGAAGATCCAATTTTAAGCGATTTATGCCGACGTTTTATGAATCGAAATCTATTTAAATATGTAGAGTTTACAGATAAGCATGGCTTAGATAATTGGATGGAATTAAGTAGCTTATTTAAAAAAATTGGACTTGATCCGGAGTACTATTTAATAGTTGATTCAACATCAGACTTACCGTACGACTTTTATCGTGCAGGAGAAGAAGAAGAACGTCTGCCAATCTTACTGCTTATGCCAAATGGAGAGCTTAGAGAGCTTTCACGTGAATCAGATATTGTTGAGGCGATTACAGGTAAGAAGAGAACGGATCAAAAATTATTCTATCCGCATGATTTAATCTATGAAGATGGAAGAAAAGGAAAATATAAAGAGAGAATTATCGAGTTGTTAGAAGGAAAAAAATAAGAAGCAGCTAATGGCTGCTTCTTATGAAAAAACTTGAAATTATTTGTCGCTTAAGCGTTTTCCGCCAACTGCATAATGGTTTTTAGACATTTCTTCGATGAAGACAACGATGTTTTCTTCAGGAGCACCAGTTGTTTCGCTTACTGCTGCTGTTACTTTCTCAGCAAGAGCTTTCTTTTGTTCCTCTGTGCGTCCTTCTAGCATTTTCACTGTTACGTATGGCATGTACAATCGCTCCTTTTATGTAAGTTACACTCTTATTATAGCGGATTATGGGGAAGAACAATCGAAAAAACAAATAATTTCTTTTTTTGACATATGGAAGAGGAGATGAAGTATGGATCAGTTATTTAGATATCCATTGCACGAAATTCCGTTGGTAGCAATGGCGATTATTATTGCATTATCCGTTCATGAATTTGCACATGCATATGTTGCATATAAATTTGGGGACGATACAGCAAAGAGACAAGGGCGTTTAACGTTATCGCCGATGGCTCATTTAGACCCTATCGGTTTGATTGCAGTATTAATTCTTGGATTCGGTTGGGCAAGACCGGTTCCTGTTAACCCATATAACTTTAAAAGACCGCGTCTTGCAGGCATATTAGTTTCAATTGCAGGGCCGATTAGTAACTTAATTTTAAGTGCAATTGGTTTAATTATTTTGTATAGCTTAGCAGTATTTGGAGTGTTAGATGCAGTTCCAGTTGCAGTAGCTGAAACATTAGGAAAGTTTTTTGAGCTCTTTATTATGCTAAATATTGTTTTACTTGTATTTAATTTATTACCAATCCCGCCACTTGATGGGTATCGTGTAGTGGAAGATTTAGCACCAGCAAATATTCGCGCGAAAATGACACAGTATGAAAAATATGGAGCGATTGCGTTATTAATTCTCGTTATTACACCGCTTAGTAATTACACAATTCAACCTATTTTCCAGGTAGTTATTCCGCATGTATTAATGTTTTTACAAAGTATCATTGCGCCTATTTTTGGCCTTTTATAATTTTTAAGTGAGGAGGATTTTACATATGACAGAGAAAAAGAAAAAAATCGGTTTTAATATCGTGAAAAATGATTCAACAGATGGACATGGTGGATTTGGTGTTGGGGCATTAAGCCTAGAAAACATTTCACCTGTATTTGTTGATGTACTAGAGAAAACTGCATTCGTTGATATCGGTGCGATGCATGCGCGTAGTACAGTAGAAAAAGGTATTAAGTTTTTAACAAATAAAGATGAAGTTCCAAACGGAAAACCATTTTGGCTTGTTTGGGTAACGATTGAAAGAACTGCAACTGGTGCTTATTACGCAGGTGTAACAGCTTGTGAAATGACAGTAGACCGTGAAATTCGCCGCGGATATAAATCACTTCCAGAACACGTAAACAAAATGGATAAATCAATGAAGCGTCACATTATGGTTGAACATATGGATGAATCATCTAAAAAAGTACTTGGTACGTTCTTGAAAGAACATAATGAAGCGATTTGGAACGAATCTAGTGAAGAATTGCGCCGTGCATTATTAAGCGAATAAAAAATAGCTGACGGATGCCCGTCAGCTATTTTTATTACCAAGGAAGATATTTTTTCCACCAACTTGTTTTTTTCTTTTCTTCAGTCGTTTTTTCAAATTCTTCTTTATCATCGACGTGATCCATACAATATTCAGTCGGTTCGGTACCTTTAGCGAAGTACATTTTTACAGAAATAGGACAATTTTTTGTAGCAATTTTACCGTTCTCTGGGTTGATATTAATCGCTACGACGTCACCTGGTTGTTTAAATTCTTTTTTGGGCTGTCCATCTAAGCCTTTCTCCATCGTATCAGTCCATATTTTCTTCGCATATCCTTGTTCTGCTACGTTTGAAATAGATTTAGGTTGGTCATATCCGACCCATACGCCTGTTACGATTTGCGGAGTAAATCCGATCATCCAACTATCCGTTTCAGTAGAACCAGATTTTCCGGCATATGTTCTTGATAATTTTGATAACATCGATTGGCCAGTTACAGCGGCATAACTGCTTAGTTTCTTATTAAACATACCAGTCATCATTTCTTGCATTACAAACGCTTTGCTCTTGTCGAGAACTTGTTTACTCTCTAAATGAGCATCATATAATATATTTCCTTCATGATCCATAATGCGGCGAATGAAAGTAGGTTTTACTTCTTTTCCACCGTTTGCGAACATGCTATAAGCGTTAACCATTTCAATTGGTTTTACTGGTGATGTACCGAGAGCTAGAGAAGGCACATCTTTTAATGCACTTGTAATTCCAAATTGTTTCGCTGTTTTTGCGAGTGCGTCATCTCCTAAAAACAAATTCGTTTTTACAGCATATATGTTATCAGAGACTGCAAGAGCTTGTGCCATCGTTACGAAATCATCTGCATAATAATCTTTATAGTTCTTCGGTTTATACTTTGAAACGCCGTCACCTAAAGTAAATACAGTATATTCGCTTTTTAAGCGCGTAGCAGGCGTGAATCCTCGTTCTAATGCTGCATAATATAGAAATGGCTTAAATGTAGAACCAGGCTGACGAATGGCTTGTGTAGCCCTGTTAAATTGACTCGTAGTATAATCAGTTCCGCCAACAAGAGCAGCCACTTCACCTGTCGTTGGATTCATAGAGACGAGAGCCGTTTGTATGTTTGTTGTGTCAGGTATATGATCTTTTACAGCCTGTTCTGCTACAGCTTGTAGTTTAGGGTCTAGCGTTGTATAAATTCGCAAGCCACCTCGTTGTAAAGCTTGTTCGTCTAATCCAACATCACGAAGAAGCGAAGCTTGTACAGCATCTTGGAAATATGGTGCGACTTCTGCTACTTTTTTCGTATCTAATGAGGCAAAAGTTAGTGGCTCTTTCTTCGCTAAGGCTGCTTGTTGCTTCGTAATATATCCTTGTTCTACCATTTCATCTAATATGAGAGCTTGTCGCCCTTTAGCACGATCTTCTTTCAAAAAGGGAGAATAGACACTTGGCCCTTTCGGGATACCTGCGAGCATACTAGCTTCTGCTAATGTTAAATCTTTTGCTGTTTTATCGAAATATAGACGGGACGCAGCTTCGATTCCATAAGCGCCATGTCCGTAATAAATTGTATTTAAATATCCTTCTAAAATATGATTTTTATTATAGTTTACTTCAAGGCGGACAGTGTACATTGCCTCTAATAATTTCCGTTTCCACGTTTTATCATGATCTAAATACAGATTACGCGCGTATTGTTGTGTAATTGTACTAGCTCCTTGTACCTTTGCCATCGCTTTTAAATCAGCAACAATTGCACCTGCAATCCGTTTCACATCGAAGCCGTGATGCTTATAAAATCTTTGATCTTCAATAGAAAGAGTCGCTTCTTTTACATAAGGTGAAATTTCATTAAGAGAGACATTGTAACGTTTTTGAATTTCGTTACTTTGTCCAATAACAGTATCATCGTTTGCGTAAAAGACGCTTGTTTGCGGGACCGCAACAGGAGGAGGTCCCATAATTTTTGCAACTATAATAATAACAAAAAAAGAAAAAACGAAGAAAAGGACGCAAGAAAACATTGCGGTGAAGAAAAGACGTTTATATTTTTTAAGTTTTGGATTCATAGTTTGATCCATCTTTTTTCAGCCCCTCATTAATACAAGCGTTATTGTATTAGTATTGAGGGTTTTCGTTTATTTTAAACAATGAAATTTCGAAAATAAAAAGCCCCTTCCATTAAGAAAGGAGCTCAAAGGCACGTGCTGGCCAATCGGTAATGATGACATCTACACCATAATCAATCATAGTTTGTAAATCTTTGTATTCGTTAATTGTATATGGACGGAAAACATATCCTTGCTCTTGTGCTAAATGCACAAATTCTTTCGTTAATAGCTGGAAGTTTGGATGTAACCCACTTGCTTTTCTCTGTTTTGCTTCGGCAATTGGATCAGCAATCGGTGTATCATATAAAATTGCTCTTGGGATTTCAGGAGCAATTTCTGCTAATAATGAAACAGAGTCATGGTTAAATGATGAAAATACAATTTGATTAGAAAGATGATATTCACGCACAAGTGCAACAGCTTTTTCCTCAATATTTGGGTAATGAATAACATCTGTCTTTAATTCAATATTTAGTTGTAAGTTCGTTGTGGAAAGCCAAATGAAAACCTCGCGCAACGTTGGGATTTTTGCTTCATGGAAAGAAGGGTCTTTATAGCTACCGGCGTCTAATGATTGTAGTTCCTCTACCGTTTTTTCCGAAACAAGTCCAACGCCAGTTGTTGTACGATCGACGGTTTCATCGTGAATTACGACAAGTTCACCATCTTTTGATAGATGGACATCGAGTTCAATTCCGTGAGCGCCAATGCGTTCAGCTTCTTGGAAGGCAATCATCGTATTTTCGGGATGTGTTCCTTTTACTCCGCGATGAGCGAAAATAAGTGGTTTACTCATGTGAAAATCTCCTTATTATCTCTTTTCTTTCATTATGAAACTGCTTTAGGAAAAATACAATTGAATATGACAAACATTTACAAAAGTCTAACAGTTGCACAAAAGTTAACGTTAACGTAAAATGTAATAATTGAGTGAAGGGAGGAATAAACATGTATAAAATTGATGAAGTAACAAAACAAGTTGGTTTAACAAAACGTACACTTCGTTATTATGAGGAAATTGGTTTAATTCATCCCCCGGAACGTAGTGAGGGGAATATTCGTCTGTATACGGATGAGGATATTGCAAGAATTAAAAGAATTGTAGAAGCGAAAGAAGTGCTAGGAATCACACTTCAAGAAATGCAACATTTCTTATCATTAAAAGAAAGAATGGAACAAAGAAGAAATAGCGAGAACCCTCGCGACCGCGAAGTGATTCAAGAAATTAAAGATATGCTTGAAAAACAAGTGCAAACGTTAGACGAAAAAATGGAGCAAATGCAACGTGTAAAGGCAGAACTTGAAGATAGTTTACATCGTGCAGTAACATTTTTAGAGAGTACAAAAGGAGAGTAATCAAAATGGAGAGCAAACAAAAACTAGGGAGATTGATTACAGTGGTAGCTACCTTTCTTGCCTTTTCGGGTATAGGGGTAGTTGACCCAATCTTGCCGATTATTGCTGAGAAAATTGGTGCAACGCATTGGCAAGTTGAAATGTTATTTACCGCTTATATTTTAACGATGGCAATCATGATGTTACCAGCCGGTATATTTGCATCGAGATTTGGTGATAAACGAATGATGACAATCGGTCTTGCGATTGTGACTGTATTTGCGTTTATATGCGGTATATCGCAAACGATTGCTCAATTATCTCTTTTCCGCGCTGGATGGGGATTAGGAAATGCGATGTTTTTTGCGACAGCAATGACGCTGTTAATAGCATTAAGTAAAGAAGTTCATGAAGCAGTAGGATTATACGAAGCAGCGATCGGTTTAGGTATGGCTGGGGGGCCGTTATTGGGTGGAATACTAGGTGGACATTCTTGGCGTTATCCGTTTTTCGCGACGAGTATTTTAATTTTCTTAGCATTTATTTTAGTATTCTTTTTTGTAAAAGAACCAGAGCGAAAAGTGAAGCGTAAGGCTGCTGGCGTGGGAGAATTACTTAACCTGGTGAAGTATAAACCATTTATGCAAGGTGCCATTTCAGGGATGCTATACTACTACGGATTTTTTGTCGTGTTAGCATATTCACCACTTATTATGCATTTATCAGCTATTCAATTAGGCTTTGTATTTTGCGGATGGGGATTAGCGTTAGCTTACGGTTCTGCAATTTTAGCACATAAGCTAGAAGGGAAATATGAACCAAAAACATTATTGAAGGGTAGTTTACTCGTATTTGCGATTTTCTTAATTGCACTATTCTTTGTGAAAATTATGTGGTTACAAATTACTCTTATCGTTTTATCAGGATTGGCATCTGGTTTAAACAATGCATTATATACAAGTTATGTAATGGATATTTCACCTTATGAAAGATCTGTTACGTCAGGTGTTTATAACTTTGTTCGTTGGTTAGGTGGTGCGATTGCTCCAATTTTATCAGGAGTTATCGGGCACACAGTTTCACCACAAAGCCCATTTTTAGTTGGGGGAATTGTCGTGTTAGTTGGTTGTATTATGATCTTAATTCCAATTCGTAAACCAGTAGAACTAGAGACAAAAACCCTTTCTTAAGAAAGGGTTTTCCAGGCTGTGGAGAAAGTCTTCTCTACAGCCTGTTTTTGTGTCTGAACCTC
>NZ_JBMDKC010000249.1:0-1390 GCF_057809515.1 Bacillus sp. FG16 | reverse complement strand
CGCTATTGTTAAATTCTTCTGCTTTCGCTTTTAAATCAGCAACTTTTTGACGTAACTCTTGTTCACGTTTATCCATTCCGTATTTCCTCCTTATTTTGGCACAAAAATAGACCTATAGCTCTAACAGGTCTAGTGCGTTTTGTATTTTTAATTGTTCGTTATTGCCCTTCTTTGGAATAGAAGGAGCTTTTGCTACTACTCTACTTGGTGTTTTTTGATATTTATCAAAATAATCACTGCTACAAGCTGCGATGTCTTTCGCTTCTACAACTTCAATATTGAAGTATTTTTCAGCTTCTTCGCCACTTAACCAAGTCTCAGCATCTACTAATTGTTGAATTTCTTCAATTTCAACGCCTTCTTTTAAGTTTTCTTTGTATACATTCATGATTCCTGACTCGATGTTATCAAGGTCCTCTGCTGCTTTTCGGAAATCAATTGCATTTCCAGCTGCATATGTCCAAGGCTTATGAATCATTAAAAAAGCATTAGAAGGGACAACAACACGATCACCAGCTAGGGCGATTACGGAAGCAATAGAAGCTGCCACACCATCTACATAAACAGTTTTCTGAGCCTTATTGCGCTTTAACATGTTATAAATGGCTAAACCAGCAAATACAGAACCACCACCACTATTTACATAGATATTCAGGTTACTTTTATCATCCAGTTGTCCTAACATGTTTTTCACATCATCCGGCATAATATCCGAATCATCCCATTTCCAACCTGTATTATTTATGATGTCACCATAGATAAATAGATCTGCTGATGATTCCGTTTGATTTTTAATCGTAAATACGTCTTTAATCGTCCTCACCTCCCTTCTGTAGTGCCCCTCCATTCGCTTTTGCTAATTGGTATTCATCAGCAATCTCAATAGATACATGGTTTAAGTCAACGCGATGTTTATCACCGTATTCCCCAATCCCGTCCATGTCCTCTAGTTCCAGCACCTTATTAATAGAAAATGCACCAGCATCTAACATAATTTTGTAGAATTCTGCTCGTGATTTAGAATCAGCACGTAATAAGCTTGTCAGATTAAACTTTAGATAATATCGTTTTTGTTCATTAAAAGAAAAAGCTTTATAAGAAAATTCTTCTTCATACTGTATAAGAATAGGGCTCAAGGTATTTTGAATAAAATCTAACGCCTGTTGCTCAATATTGGAGAAAGTAGCACGATCTAACTCATTAATCATGTGCAACGGAATATTAAAGATATTTGCAATCTCGCCCTTATCAAATTTCATACCTTCAATAAATTGGGCATCCTTTAAAGGCATACCAACCTTCTCAAATTCTAAACCAGCATCTAAAATGGCAATCCTTTGAGCATTATTTAATCCTGTATTTGCCTCTTCCCATGCATCACGAAGTACTT
>NZ_JBMDKC010000248.1:0-1426 GCF_057809515.1 Bacillus sp. FG16 | reverse complement strand
AAGATGCAATCATTGTACCACCTCATACACATACAGAAAAACAATTGCAGCAAATATGGGGAGAAATACTATCAAAAAAGACGGAGAGTATTAGTACAGAAGATGATTTTTTCAAAATAGGTGGTCATTCTTTAATAACAGTACAACTCATTAACCGGATTGAGGCACAATTGCATGTCAAAATCACGTTTAAAGATGTATACCAATATCGAACCATTCAAACCTGTTCTACGTATATTGACCAATTACGACCAATAGCACATAAAAATCTAATAGAGAGAGTGCCAGAGCAACCCTATTATCCTTTATCTCATGCACAACAACGACTTTGGTTTTTATATCAACAACATCCGGAATATCGTACGTATGATATCCCGATACAAGTGCATATACAACCAGGCATGCAAGTCACCTTATTGAAACAAGCTTTGGAAGAAATGGTCAAAAGACATGAGATGTTTCGAACTAATTTTATAGAAAAAGATGGAGAACCGATGCAGTGTGTGCAAAAAGAGATGGATCTCATACTTCATGAAGTCGATATACAACAGATTGAAGCAAAACAACAAGAGGCGTATCGTTTGGTATCTATACAAAAAATTGATCATACCGCATTCCACTTAGAACAGGGACCACTATTCCGAACCATTTTATTTACAGAGAACAAGGAATGCTCCTGGTTATATATGAATTTCCACCATATCATTATGGATGAATGGAGCTTACAACGATTTTTACAAGAGGTTTTTTCTATCTATGAAGAGTTGTCTGAGCAGGGAGTGATTTCTCTTATTCAGCCGGCTATACGATATATTGATTATGTTGCATGGCAAAAGCAACAGCTTGCTATTGGAGCATGGGAGCACGAAAAACAATATTGGAAGGAAGTATTACAAGATGCGCCAACCTTGACTTTACCATTGGATCAAGTTCGTCCTAGTGTAGCGTCACATCGCGGGGATACATTCTCTACAAAACTCAATAAGAACGCTGTATCATCATTGAAAAAACTAGCACAACAAGAGCAGATATCACTGTACATGTTACTGTTCACTGCTTATACTCACTTTTTACAACAGGTATCAGGGCAACAGGACCTTGTCGTAGGAACACCTGTAACGGGAAGACAGCATGAAGCGTTTGAAGATATCCAAGGATTTTTTGTAAATACAGTTGCGATTCGTGTACAAACAGACGGAGTTTCTACTATGGAGGAGTTGTGTGCAGAGGTAACAGAAAGATGCTTGCGAGCTTTTCAACATCAACAGTATCCATTCGACCAAGTCATTCAAGATATTAATCCAGAGAGAGGAGAGAATAACAACCCTATTTTTTCAACGATGTTCAGCTATCAACAGGATGCGGTGCAACAACATCCTCCGTATCAGTATCAAATACATCCTGTGCAGACAAACATCAGTAAATT
>NZ_JBMDKC010000247.1:0-1447 GCF_057809515.1 Bacillus sp. FG16 | reverse complement strand
TTTGTACTTGGGGGTAGTAAAAAGGCTTAAGTTGATGGGCATGTATCGTGAGGCCTATTAATGTTCTAGATTTATTGAGCGATACAAATTACTGGTTAAATTGGACACGTTTTTTTAGTCCGATTTCTGGTTATGATAGCAAAATAGCTAAACCAGCAGAACGGTACTTAACAACTGTTTTTTGTTATGGATGTAATTTAGGTCCTACCCAAGCAGCTCGCTCACTTGGCACAGTGGATCGTAGGCAAATCGCTTGGATTAATGAACGTCATGTTACGGAAGAAAATATTCAGAAAGCAATTGAAGGGTTGATTAATGCGTACAATAAGTTTAAACTTCCAAAATATTGGGGAACTGGAAACAGTGCGGCAGCTGATGGAACAAAGTGGGATTTATATGAACAAAATTTATTATCTGAAAATCATATCCGTTACGGCGGTTATGGTGGGATTGGCTATTACCATGTTTCAGATAATTATATCGCCTTATTCAGTCATTTCATTCCTTGTGGTGTTTGGGAAGGAGTTTATATTTTAGATATTCTCATGCAAAATCAATCTGATATTCAACCTAATACCCTGCATTCTGACACGCAAGGACAAAATGCACCTATATTTGGACTATCCTATTTATTAGGTATTGAGCTTATGCCTCGGATTCGAAATTGGAAAAATTTAAAATTATTACGGCCACACCATGATTCCAATTATCAGCATATAAATGAACTATTTACAACATCGGTAAATTGGAACGTGATTGAAGAGCATTATGAGGATATGTTACGTGTCGTGATGTCAATTAAGGCCGGACGTATTCATCCTTCTACCATTCTTAATAAACTTAGTGCATATAGCAAGAAAAATAAATTATATCAAGCATTCCGTGAATTAGGCTGTGCAATTCGTACATTATTTTTATTAAAATATTTATCTGATGAAGAGTTAAGAAGTACAATTCAAGCGGCTACAAATAAAAGCGAATCTTTTAATGGATTTACAAAATGGTTATTCTTTGGAGGAGATGGAATTATTGCGGAAAATCATCGGGAAAGGCAACGGAAAATTATAAAATACAATCATCTCATTGCAAATTGTGTAATCTTTTACAATGTCTTTCAACTTACCCGTATTCTACATGAATACATTCAGGAAGGAAATGAATTAGACGAAGAAGTGCTTTCCGATTTGAGCCCATATCTTACGTTTCATATAAATCGATTCGGAAAATATAGATTAGATGATAATCGTCAACCACCTGATATCCAATTTGATATGGCCATTTCACCTAAACGTTTAAAAGTTGCAAATTAGATTAAAATAGCCACAATCTTCTTCATAAAAAGACTGCGGCTATTTTAAGTGGCCCCAAAAAGAAGGAATCGTTGCCGTGCCCCATCGCCATCAAGCTAAGGAAACTAAATTGACAAAAATACATAAGAATTCTTCTC
>NZ_JBMDKC010000246.1:0-1457 GCF_057809515.1 Bacillus sp. FG16 | reverse complement strand
GAACAAGTGGTTTAGGTGTTTTGATAGGTGTCCCGTTTTCAGGGTTCACTTCAATAAGAGATGGTTTTTATTTTTTATCACTCACAAAAAAAGACACTCATCAGAGTGTCAACATAGTATTGCTCTCGCGTATAGGATTGGAGTACATTTCTCAAATGCGTATTGAGATGGTTCGTAAAAGAGAAAATGTCTTCATATTTAATGTAACATCGGTGGAAGTCAGTGTAAATTGATAATATATATACGGAAAATTTAGTATAGATAGTTTCCACTATGGATATAGTGCGATTTGCTCTTTAATACGCCATCACTTTTATGAAATAATTGGGAGGTTCTTATTATGACAGACTTGGTATTTAATAATGTTTATTAGAAAAAGAATGAATCATTTTTTAATCGATTCGTATAATTGTTAGAGAGGCACCCGTTGAACCACCTCCAACCAAATTAACGACGGATAATATGCCGAATAATTGAAGTGAAATTGTATTACCGGCAATTAAATTAGTAATTAAATTATTGTTATAATTTGAAGTTGATATAGCGGGAGAAAAAATAGAACCAGGAAGTGGAGTAGAAGCGTTTAATAGTAGTCTTGTTCCAGCGAGTAGAGCAGTTGTCGTATTAACTTGATAGGTTAAATGATATCTTCCGGTTACAGGAATTGTAAATATATCGTTTGAGGCGTTAACTGTAAAATTACCGAGGCTTTGATTATTAGAAAGAGGAATATTAGTTCCACCTAATATCACAGAGATGGGACCACCTAATGTATTATTAGCGAACATAGAGTTTGTTGTAACTATTGACCCAGTACTTCCGGTAGATCCAGTACTTCCGGTAGGCCCAGTACTTCCAGTAGGTCCAGTACTTCCGGTAGGCCCAGTACTTCCGATAGGTCCAGTACTTCCGATAGGTCCAGTACTTCCGGTAGGCCCAGTACTTCCGGTAGGTCCAGTACTTCCGGTAGGTCCAGTACTTCCGGTAGGTCCAGTACTTCCAGTAGGTCCTGTAAGTCTGTATGGAAGAATAATTTCAAGAGCCATTGATACTAGTTCTTCTATTCTTTTTTCATTTTTATCTTGAATTTAAATCACCTCATTTTTAAATTAGAATGCAATAAGTTTCGTGTTTTTGGAATGGAACTATCATTTTATTATATTAATAGTAGTAGTTAAAGCAACGGTAAAATGTTTAATAACTGTATGAATCATTTGGAAAGAAAAAAGAATAGTTATGAAAGCATTCCTTAATAATAGACTCATACTTATGTAAGTTAATTAAAAATATGTGGAATGAGGAATTAAATTGAAGCGGAATGATAAATTATCAATAAATAAAGGTAAGATAGCACCTGAGAATATTGGGCCTACATTTCCAGCTCTTCCGCCAATATATATTCCAACAGGAGCAACGGGAGCAACAGGAACAACAGGAGCAACAGGAGCAACGGGAGC
>NZ_JBMDKC010000245.1:0-1495 GCF_057809515.1 Bacillus sp. FG16 | reverse complement strand
AGAAGAATTCGAACAACAAGAGCCACAGATTATCGAGAAAGAAGTGGTGAAAGAGGTAGCAATCGAGTCTCTAGAACACATTAACATTATAAATGAATTAAGAGATAAAAATGAAGAACTCAAGGATACATTGGATTTCTACAAACAAAAGGCAGATGCCTTGTCTAAAAATGTGGATGACATACAATTCGAAGAATCTTCCATGAATTATGTCGCGAATAAGAATGTCCACAATTTGATTGCCTATATGGATGAATTTCTAAAAGATGCAGTGGTATCAGCCCTTATGCGGGGTTCAATTGCGACCGCAAGTGATGCGACAAAAGAATTGCTAGATTCACGTATTGAGGCGTTTCAGGAGTTTCTAAATGATCTCAAGATAGCGAAGACGGGTCGAAAAATTAATTAATGGGAGGATTACACATGGAACACGTTACGCAATTACCAATCACACTGAATGAAGCTGGGGATTTAGTCATCAAACGTACAGATGATAAAACGATTGAAAAACTCATCGCGTTGGTACAAACGTAATTTGCGAATCAAAATAACAAATTAACAAAGGTGGACAAAACGTTAGGGAAGCTTGGCGAATCCGTTGGGAGCTTCGACAATCGTCTCACACAGGCGCAATTGGATAACGTGGCATCGAAACTCATTCGAGACCAGTTGCAGCAAGAAAGACATGCGAAGGCGGAGGGCTTCGTGGGCAATAAAGTACAGCTGACATTTGAAGCGATGGAAGGGACAAAATCCGACTTGGAGCGCCATGTACAAGTATTAATTAAGAAAGAAGTTACACGTATTATGCGCCAGATTACATCGTATATCAAAGAGAAATTGAATTTGCAATCTATAGACGATATTCCAAATTGTTTCGTTGAGAAACATAGGCAATTTTTAAAAGAGTTGACATGGAAAAAGCTTGATGCTTTTGTGAAAGGAGGTCGTTAGAACTGTGGAAGAAAGTACATTTTCGCTATGTATCGTGAGTGTATGCTTTGTGGGCTTAGTTGGATTTATACATGTGATGGATTGGATAGATAAAGTGTGGCTGAAGGATGTGGAGAAATAACGGCATCCATGTGAACCGTCTTGAAATAGGAGAAAGCCCTAACAGTAGGGTGCTAGGGCTTACAAGGTTGGTACGAAATAATTACTAATACGAAATGATTATAACATGTGGTTTTGATAACTGATATAAAAAGATACATAGAAATATGACATGGAGGAGTGAGAAAGTATGGATATCAAGCAATATGGAAAACGTGAAAAACGCTTAGTCGAACAAGTAGGAATTGCGAGAATGTGGGATTTTAATCAATTGGTGATTGCGATTATTGACAAGCATGGTATCGAAGCTGCGGAGGGAATCCTAGAGGATTTACAACAACATGCCACAGATACAGCAACCCTCCACATACAAGCTGTAGAAAGTGGAAAAGCCCTATAGAATAGGACTTCTTCATCGGAATTTGTACATAGAGCCTATTGC
>NZ_JBMDKC010000244.1:0-1501 GCF_057809515.1 Bacillus sp. FG16 | reverse complement strand
TTGACGAGCTCCCTACTTTTCTCTACAAGGTTTGGAATGGTATGAAACACCCGTCCCCAATGGCATACCCGTATGAGAAGAGCGGTTCACGTGATGGAGATTTCTATGATATGGCGAGAAGACTTTTAACTTGTGGTGTCAGTCAACCAGATGCGTTAGAAAGCTTACAACTCGCGTATCAATATTTTGTACCTTACAAGAAAGACTTTCCGTTTCAAACCGTGCAGGAGAAGGTAGAATCAGCGTGGAGGACGGTAAGTTCAGGGGAAAATAAAGCGTATTATGAAAGGAAAGGCGTCGAAATTGCTGTAGAAGATAGAAGTAAAAATAGGGTGATTCCTAAGCCATTTAAAGTGGGGGCAAATGCTACGCTTTTTGAGGAAAAAGAGGATAAGGACGGAAATGTCATCACAAAACTCGTTTCGCGGAAAACGCCGTATATCACAAAAGAATTCCATAACATAGAACGTCCACAAGTGCTGTATGAAATCGAATGGCAGGAACAAAATCGAACGGTGAAAGAAGTGGTACCAGCTTCCACAATTGCCGTTCGAAAAGAATTATTAGAATTAAGCGATCGAGGGTTTTCTGTTCATGATAATAATGCGAAAAGAATCATTACTTACTTTGACCAGTATTTATTAGTGAACGAGATAAACCAACATGAAGCGGTAGAACGTTTGGGTTTTATCAAGGACCGTTTTATTCATCCGTCCTTAACGAAAGATGTTGAAATCATGGCGATAGATCACGGTGAGAAACAACTATTGGAAGCAGTTGAAGTGAAAGGGACCGGCGAAAGTTGGAAACAGGAAGTGTTTGCACGTATCAAACAGAATCCGAAGGCAGTCTTTTTCATACTTGCTAGTTTTGCGAGTGTTATTATTCAAGACTTGCGTCTACAGCCCTTCATTGTCGATTTAAGTGGTACGACCTCACAAGGGAAAACGACCACATTAAAAGCAGCTGCAAGTGTATGGGGAAATGAAAGGTTAATGAGTGAATGGAATGCGACGAAAGTATCGATTGAAAGAAAGGCAGCGTATCTCAATAGTTTCCCTTTACTGTTAGACGACACGCGTAAAGCGAATGAGAGGATCTTAAAAGATGCCATTTATCAATTCAGTGGAGGGCGTTCGAAGGGACGTGGTTCTCTCAAAGGAAGCCAGAGAGAATTCATGTGGCACAATATTTTACTCAGCACAGGTGAAGTATCTTTAAACGAATATGCGAAAAATCAAGGTGGTGCGGCTGCTCGTATCATTCCGCTGATTGACGAACCGTTAGGGAAAGATCATGGAAACATTATGCACCTTCATGAGGCAATGGAAAACAATTATGGAGCGATTGGAATTGAATTTTTACAAGTATGGTTAGCAAATAAAAAGGTGTTTCTTTCTGAGTATGCAAGGTTCAGGAAACATTATGTAGAGAAAGCGAAAGGGAATGAAGTGCTAACGAGACTTGCGGGATACTATGCAGCCGTTCACTTTACCGGGAG
>NZ_JBMDKC010000243.1:0-1519 GCF_057809515.1 Bacillus sp. FG16 | reverse complement strand
GGAAAATGTATTTTTTTGAATGGTAATGGTTAAAAAGAATACTTTAAATTTCATTGGATAATAACCCCTTTATAAGTGATTTAGAAAAGACGAGTGTAATAAGAAGATTGGCGCTCTTTTACTTCGTCCATAATATTTTGAATGTGTTGCTCACGTAAAATCTCTTTCTGTGAAAGCTTACGTTTTTGAATGGTGATAGTTAAAAAGAATGCTTTAAATTTCATGAATATATGACCCCTTTAAAATATATTTTTAATACATTTGAGTGTAGTATGAACTTTTAATATCAGTTATTTTATCAGTCAGTTGTTTTAACTGTTGTTTACGATTGTTTTCAGTTTCAGATAAAGTATTTTTTTGAAGCACAGTCGTAAAAAAGAAAATATGAAAAGTCATAAATGAATTCCTCCTTTCGAAAAGGAATTACAGGTGATCACAGTAAAGTGCTTGGCGCTCCTTAACATCATTCATAGCTTTTTCAATTTGCTCATTATGAAGAATTTCATCTTTGGAAATTGTATTTCTTTGAATCGTAATACTTAAAAACAATACGCTAATAGTCATTGAATGTTGCTCCTTTCTTAGAAAAATAATGTAAGAGACTAAAAAATCGCGCAAAAAAACCACAGGAAGATACAGTTCTCCTATGGCTGGGCGTGAAAAAGCCACAGGAAAGTATACGACCTCCTGTGGCGAATTTATGAATTAAATGAAATAAAGTACGATTTTCAATTCTCCATTAGGGTGGTCGAATTCATATTTAATTGTCCAGAAAACACAGGTGCAGTTAACGCTAAAGTTAATGCATGTAATTGTAATTTCATCATTTCCTTCGACCTCCTTTTAGAATTTTTTTCTTACGTTAGTAAGTATATACAATTAATGGATAATTGTAAACATAAAAAATGAAAATTTTTAATTTTGATTAAAATGCGTATATTTAAAAGGGATTTGAAAGTAAATATTGTAATTAACGAAATATCGATAAAAATGGGGGATGCTAAATGAAATATATGCATCATAACATGATCGTTATGCTAACAATTTTTTTATTCATTACGGCTTGTTCTAACGGAGAAAGAATAAAAGATATATATGATGTTAGGTCAGATGATTTTAAGAAATATACTGGGACATACGTTGGTAATAATTCAGATGTGGTTGCAATTATTAATCATTTACCCGGTGGTGGAACAGTTCAAAGTATAAGTTTAGAAAATGAAAATATAAAAGTGAACTATGGTGCAAAAGAGAGTGGGGCTCTTACAGAAGAAATGATTGAGACGTATTGGTTTGATGAAAAAGATACGATGAAGAAGAATTTTCTCTTTAATGCTACCTATCTAGTAATTTTAGTACCAAACGCAAAAGCTTATGAGTTTCAAATAGAAAATAAAAACTTTAAGATAACGAGGGAAGAAATGTTATCAATTTTGCATAGGGAATTCGATGATTTTCCCAAAGAATGTAAATGTCAAGATGATCATGTACATTTTCACTTGTTTAAGCATGTACAAAT
>NZ_JBMDKC010000242.1:0-1521 GCF_057809515.1 Bacillus sp. FG16 | reverse complement strand
AAGACCTTCCATTCTCTGCTTTAGATAAAATCAACTCTGTAAACATCAAACAGTATCACTTTATAAGAGATGTTGAACGCTTCGAGTCAGGGGAGTCTATTATACTTCCAATTAATTACGGTATGATTGCGGAGGACTCTGACGATGTATTCACCACACCACAGAAAGACGCTGTAACACTTTATAGCTCGGTTTCAATTTCTATTCAAGCAATACAAGAAGTTGACTTTGAAGTTAAAAATCTTCAATTTGACCACGGTATGTGGAAGCAGGAAGTTGACACTCTTAAAGAACAACTTGAAGCAGAAAAACTTGAGAAAGTTTCAATGAAAGCTGAAATTGATGAATTAAAGGTATTAGTGCAACAATTACTAAACAAATAAAACGAAAAGAGAGTGAATTATTATGGCTAAATTTTTCAAACCGGTATTTGATGAATTAACAATCGATCATGGTTCTGATATCTTATTAGAGGAGAATCATATGATTATCAATATCAATGCTGATAGAGTTCAAGAATAATTAAATTATGATGAATTATTAATGGTTTCTGAATTTCCATTGTTTAAACTTCCGGAAGATTTAATAAACGAGTTAACTACATTAGGAAAACAAGCGATTCCACATACTACACATTCAAATGTGAAAGGATGGTTTAAAATGCGACCGGATTTTGGGAGCGATGTAGTAAATTATGCATTTCAAATGTTATCCGGATATGATGTGTTTGACGGTAAGGAAATGAAGTGGAAGTGTATAGAAAAAGCTTTTGGTGGATTAGAAACGAAACACAAAGTATTACAAAGAGCAACCTATGTAATTGTTTTAAAAGATGTAACGGAAGTGGTCAACTAATATAACGAACTGGCATACTAAAACAAAAGATAAATGAGAAACCGAAGCAGCCATCAGCTGTTTTTATTTGGCGCAACATACGGCTTTGATAACAAAAGGGAGACAACCATGTCTCTCTTTTTTGATATAGATGAGAAGCATGGATAGAAGGAGGGAAAACGGATGACAATCGAACTTGGTGTGCTAATTGCGTTATTATCACTCGCCATCAGCTATTTTGGCTACGCCCTGAATAAATCTAAATCCATCAAAGCAGATGGACAACAAAGTGCAGAGGTCAAAGCAGAACTGGGATATATCCGGAAAGGTGTGGATGATATCCGGATTGATTTGAAAGCAAGTGAAAAACAAATGGTTGCACTGGGAGAACGCGTCACGAGGGTAGAAGAAAGCACGAAACAAGCGCATAAACGCTTGGATACAATCGAAAAGGAGACGGATTAGACATGACAAAAGAAAACATTCGAAAACGATTACGTAATTGGAAAACATGGGTGGCACTTGCCTCTCTTCTGGGATTCATTTGTGCGAAGGCAGGATTACTAGAAACGAAGAGCTTTATCGATGAAATGTTACCGTACCTTTTCACACTTGGTGTTGCCTTAGGAATTTGGAGTGACCACGAAGGGACAGTACAAACAGACAAATAAAAACAAAGAGAACGCA
>NZ_JBMDKC010000241.1:0-1560 GCF_057809515.1 Bacillus sp. FG16 | reverse complement strand
AATAAAGTATTGTTGTCCTTATTCCCCCTTTTCGGGGGGATGGGCAAAAACACCCTAAAGATAATCATTGCCTTGTCACGTAGTGTGCCGTATTTCTCAACAGCATTCATTAAAGTTGCTTCTTCTTTATCTGACATGCGTTTGGGACTCGTTTTTTCTGTTGGTACAAACTTAATTGATTTTGAATAATTCGTTTGTACAAGACCTTTTTGCTTAGCCCATTCAAAATAACGTTTAATAGAATTAATGCGCCGGTTAATCGTAGCAGGTTTTAATAATCTTGTAATTTGCATATGTTCTCGATATCGAGCAATAGTACGAGCGGTAACTTCTATTGGATGAAAAAGAGTATCCTCAGAATGTTTTCCCCATACCTTTTCAAACCAGAATACAAAATCTTTTAAATCACTCGTATATTCTTTTAGTGTTTTTGTATGCAAATCTCCTTCTTGAGATAAGCTAGAAATAAAATCGGAAATCAAAGATTGTGCTTGTACAGAAATTATTTTAGTGGAATGCATAAATACCTCCCCTTTTATTGACTTACATTAGCGGACATGCTATTTTAATCTCATCAGTTATGTTAGCGGACATCAAACGTTTATTTTTCCGCACTTCATGTCCACTAATATTAATTAGCGGACATTGTTTATGGAACTATATCTTTACAGCAATGCCCATTAACTGATTTGAATGTATCGTTTTAAGATACACTTTATCAATATAGGAGTGATTCATATTCATTACACTATGAATGCGCTCATTACCTTTTAGGGGACGATGCCAATGTCAGTGATTAAAGTGAACACCTACTGGTGGGAGGTGGAGCAGTCCGTCTCACAGTGATTGATACAAATACGTAAAATCAATCATGGTTCGGATCAAAGGATGGAAGATGCCTTTGTGAAGTTGGAACTAGAAGTAATCGTTTTGTAAGTCAAGACGGTGAATGGGTCCCTTCCTTTAAAAGCCTGAAGCTACAATCCTTGTAGAAAAACGAACGGAACCCTTTCCTTCAAAGATAAAAATGTCTTGGAGGAAGGTACAAATGAGCAGAAAAAAGGAAAACACAGATTTCACTTGTGAAAACTGTGGTGCAAACGTGAAAGCAGTAACAAATGGAAGTTATCGGAATCATTGTCCGTTTTGTCTATATTCAAAGCACCTAGATAATACGCCAGGAGATCGTAATAGTCTATGTAAAGGGCTAATGAAACCTTTAGACTTAGAGTATTCTAATAAGAAGGGTTATCAAATTATTCATCAATGTTTACAATGTAATAAAATACAAAAAAATAAGGTCGCTGTGAATTCTATTCAAGAAGATGATTTCATAACAGTGTTTTATTCTTAAAATATCTGTGACTTAAGTCGAATAACATAGTCTATAGCAATCAATACAAATATAAAAAGGACATTTTTCTACATTCAGAAAAATGTCCTTTTTATATTTACAAACAATGTCCGCTAATGCTTGTTGCGTAATTTTGTTCCATTGCTACACATACCCCATGCCCATCAACTTAAGAAATAAGACTACCCCCAAGTGTCAAAAAACGT
>NZ_JBMDKC010000240.1:0-1564 GCF_057809515.1 Bacillus sp. FG16 | reverse complement strand
GGGTGTTTTTGCCCATCCCCCCGAAAAGGGGGAATAAGGACAACAATACTTTATTCTTCCAAGGAGTCTTCTCGTGTTAAGCTGGTTAGAATATTATCTTTATTAATGCTCTCAAGAATTTTATCTATATTTACTACCGTTGGAGATTTACTAAATTCATAACGCCCATAAAAATTGATATGTTGCCATGCAATTGGTGAAATATACTGTAATATTTTCATCTTAATCCCTGTATCTTTGGATTTTATTAATAAATTAGATAATATACTTGCATTGTAATAAACAATACAGTTACTAAGTAACCTACTACACTCATTCCAAATGTGCTGATCTTGTTCAGTCTTGAAACGGAGTTTCCCAAAGTTTGCATATGATACTGATCGACGTAATTTATGATAGCTTTCTCCACGGTTTAGTGATTTTTGAACATTTTGACGTAACGATAATGAATCAATATATTCTAAAAAATATAGGCTTTTAATGATGTTATCATACTCCCATAGTGCCCGCTTGGTTTGATTTTTCCGTGCGTAAGAACTTAATTTTCGAACAATAACATTTTGAGTCGTCGTCTTTAAAGCAAGAGATACCATAATTCGTTTTATATTGTCCCATTCTTTTACAATGAGATCTGTATTAATTTTACGCACAGGTTTAATCAGTAATTCTTCATAATGGCTTGGATGTTGAAAACCATATAAATTTCGAGATATCGTTGCTTGAATATCTTTATATCTAGGTGCAAATTGGTAACCAAACAAATCTAAAATAGCAAAATTAACTTCATTTGTTCCATGTGTATCTGTAGAATGGATAGTAGGCTTTATATTGGTTGTATTATTGTATAAAATATCAAATACATGATGGCTTTCATGCTCATTTGCACCAATAATTCTTGCTTGAATTGGAATGTGGTTAGCCACCATTGTATAAGAAGTGATTCCTTTATTCATTCCAAAATATTTAGAAGAGTGACGGGACTGTAGTGTGTGAATCTGTGTTTCGTATTTTTGGCCATCACTACTTGAATGGATAAAATCATCAATGTTAAAATACGGAAAAATAGGAAGATGACTTGTGGCATTACTAATACAATCATTTGCATCTTTTAATGTTTCTAATCGAATAAAATTAGCTGATGTAGTAACTAATTTTGAAAAATCTATATCAGAGACTTCTCCCATTCGATATAATCCCATATTTGTTCCCCAAGCTATTAAACATGGAATGAGAGTATAATCATTTGCTTTTTGATTAGCATAGCGTCCCAGAATATGTTCAAAGTTGTCTAGAAAATTGCATTGCTGATTTACAAAATACAGGATACTTCTCATATCAACTTGTGGTAATACATCGAAAAAAGAATGATTAATAAGAGCTGAAGCTCTAGTATATGGAAGTGCCCAAGAATGATGATTTTTATGTTTTTTCACTTGAATATGTTTGTTTTTTCCAGAGGTAATCCTTTTATTAATAGAGATGATACGAGCTTCCAATTTGATTTCAAGGTCTTTTAAATGTTGTTCGATGGGCTGTTGTAGCTTAGTTAAATTGAAATCTTGAA